>JBDGYW010001101.1:0-2618 GCA_039588935.1 Gemmatimonadota bacterium
CTCGATTCCACCGTCTATGATCCGCAGCTCAGTATCACTGACGAGGTCGCCCTGTACTCCCCCGAAGTGCTCCAAGTAGCGCTTGAATTCGGCCAAGATCCCCTTTAGCTGCTCCCACTGCTGTTCCGGCGTGTAGCTCGTGATGAATTCCGCCCGGCTCTTCATCAACCTGGCCGGCTCGCCGAGCACGAAGGCCCCTGCCTCGAAGGACTTGGTGACAATTGAGCCCGAGCCCACCACAACGTCGTCACCGAGCGTCACCCCGGGCATGATAAAGACCCGGCACGGCAACCAAACAGCCCTGCCAATCTTCACCTCCCCATAAACAACTGGGTAACCAGCCAACTTGTCTTTATAGGCACCGTGCGTAAAAATGAAAGTATCGAAACCGACGGCTGACTCCTCGCCTATGGTGATGGATCTCGACGGGTCGAGAATCGCCCCAGGGAAAATGTGAGCACGGTCGCCAACGGTTAGGCGTGAATCTGGAAATGGTTGCTGGGTGCGGATGATGGCTGTCTCACTTATGACGACATCCATCCCCACTTCGAGGTGCGGCACGAGCACAAGGGTAAACGCACGAATCTGGGTACGCTTGCCAATCCGAGCAGACTCGGCTACCAAAATACTGAAGGCCCCGATACGCACATCATCGCCGATCTCGCAGGGACCCGAGACCTCCATCACGCTGCCCAGGCCAAGATGGACGCCCTTGCCAAGCCGGTATCCCTTGGCTCGATAGTACAGTTTCTTCAAGAAGGACGGCAGCATCCCAACGGTGATGATCCTTGCCACTGGTATTCGAACATCGCTTATCGTCACGGCCTTCTTTCTTTCACCTTGCAGCGCTGGCGCGCTGAAGACACTGATCGATCAAGCTCGACATGATCCGCTCTTGATTCGGTCGCATCATTGTCAGGGCCATCTGTTTCTTGACGATTCGCAATCCGCCGAACTCCTCTGGAGACGAGAGCAATACCAGCCTGCCTGTGCGACACAGGGTCTGATCGACGGCACCAATCTGGCTTTGAAAGATACTATAAGCCGGCACGTTCAGATAGCACGCTTCGCGCAGCATTGTGCCACCTGAGGAGACGACGAGGTCCGCCGCCTTCAGTAGTGGAATGGGCGGGATCGGTTTTTCAGGCACCTCCCACGATCCTTCCCAAGGCAAGCAGGTGAATTCTTCGACCTGCCATTCATAACGGGGCAGAAAGATCACGTGCATATTCTCTAGCCGAGTCAGATGCGTAAGCAGTGCCTGATAGAGAATGCTGGACTTTCTCTCATAGTAGTGTGTCTCTGCGGCTGGTGGCCGTAGCAGAACGACTACGCGCGCAGGGTCAGGCACACTATAGGCTTTCACTACTGACAACTCCTGGCCGAAAAACGTCAAGTCTTCTTTGAGTCCCGGGATGCTCAGGAGCCGGTCGGCGGCAAAGCCCTTGTTGCGAAATACGGCTGATGGGATGATTTCGGGTGAAACCAGGTAGGAACGCAGAAAGGTATACGACCTCAGCTCCGCGTGCTCGTAATCACAGATTATGAAGCATGGGATGTTCAGCAGGCGCGCAGCAATCGCCGCCGAACGCGAAGCTGCAACCGCAATGCGCGGACTAAAATCGCGCACCGTCCGCATTAACAGCCAGGCACGTCCAAGCACACCCAATATTTTCCTGCTTGTCTGTCGCCCGAAGCGTTTCCCCACCGAAAGGAAGTCGACGCCCTGGTCGACAAGCAACTGATGCGTGATGGAGTTGTCCCGAGCAGTCAGCATGATGCGGCATCCCCGGGCTGCGAACTCACGTGCTACCGGCACCAGATACTGCACCTGCGGCGGGTTGTCTATGTCGACCCACACGGGCGGGGAATCGGACGCTACCAGGACAGGCGAATGGCTGGTCGAGGATTTAGCGGATTCCATTGATACGCCCTGGCTTCCCGAGCTCTGGACTGCGCGGTAGCACGATCCGGCCCTCGCTCAACAGCCGACCCAACTACAGCCAAAATCGCTCAGCTGAAGCGTCTAATTGTATGGCCCGGCAGCAACACCAGCAAGCAGGATTAAGCCTGCCCGATCGTCTATACTAACCACTGGTTTGGCCCTCGCGTTTCTCGTCACTGTAGACTAATCTCCCCGCTGGGGTGCCTCTCGGACGGACCCCCCTCCGACGGCAGATGACGGTTCGATTCAGGACACAGCCTAATGGACCCGATACGCATATTTTACGCCTTTAAGCCATTTATCCCGCGGTCAACTCAGGTAGCCCTACGCAGGATGCGCGCTAGAAGGATCTGGAACAACATCGGTCGCGACTGCCGGCCTCGTCTGCGGCCCCAAGACATGGGCTTTCCCTGGCCGCCTGGCAGACAGGCAGCGGTTTTGATTACACATGACGTCGAACAAGCCGCTGGTCAAGCCAACATCCCATACTTGCGCGCGATCGAGAACGAAATGGGCCTGCATAGTTGCTGGAACTTCCCAACGAGCCGCTATCCGGTAGATGAGACACTCATCGCAGAGCTGTTCGCCGACGGTCACGAGGTCGGCATCCATGGAGTTCGACACGACGGCAAGCTATTCTCCTCGCCGATGATTTTCCGTCGACGCTTGGTAG
>JBDGYW010001102.1:0-2616 GCA_039588935.1 Gemmatimonadota bacterium
CGCTCCAGAAGTACGGTGTATCGACGCCGGCCCAATCGATCTCACCGAGCAAGGGGTCGTAGGCCTGGACCGGCTTCTTGCCCGACAGCGAGCCGAAAAACCCCGGGCTTCCCAATCCAGCGACCATCTCCTTTTCGACGTCGCCCTGGTGCATTGCCGCCAACGCTTGCTCGCGGAAATCGTTGCCTTCGCGGACGGACGCCGGCCAGTCCACCAAGAATCGTGGCCTGATCACATCATTGGAGCCATTTTCGATCTCGACCAATAATCTGAACGTGTAACTATCGCTCTCGAAGCTGTAGAGCTTGTGGATCCGTACACCGTCCTGCTCGATCTCGAACGCGAAGCTCTCCGTCCCCTGCTCTTCTACGCGCCACACAGCCCGTGAGAGATCTCCGAACCCCAACTCGAGCAACGGCGTCGCGGCCGCCCCACCCGGCCCGCGTTCTGCGTCGATCAAGACGACCGGGTCGCCATACTCGTCCGTGTAATCGGTGAGCTCCCAGCGCGCGATCACACCCCCCCGCGAATCGAGGCGCGCGCTGTAGAGCGGACGCCCGACCTCGATCAGCTCTCCAGACGGCGCTTCCTCGGCGATCTCGCGACTACGTGGCGGCGGTGCCAGCGGATCGATGCTGGGCAGATCCCGAAACCTCTCCGGCTCCCCCGCCGAGGGCACCGTCTCCGGCTCCACCCGGCCTTCCACCACCTCTCCAGCCGTCTGCGCGGCTGGTGGCGCCGCGCCTCGCTGCCACATCGACCAGGTCGAGAGCACCACGAAGGAAAGCGCGAATGCGAGCAGTAGATTTCTATCCACGCCCAAGCCTCAAGGAACGGGATCCATTCCGAATCCACCCAGTGGGTGGCATCGGAACAGGCGACGCACAGCCAGCCAGCTGCCGCGCAGTACACCGTATCGCTCGATCGCGAGCACCGCGTACGTCGAACAGCTCGGCTCATAGCGACAAGCGGGGCCCATGACCGGCGAGATTGTAATCTGATAGGCCCGGATCAACGTCGCAGCCACCCATCTCGGTGCGCTGCGCAGTGCACACCTCATACTCACCGCTGGCATCCGCACTTCATTGCGATCTCATCCAATACCACAGCCACCTCGTGCGACTTCAGGTTGCCCGCACCGTGTCGAGCACTCACCACCAAACCGATACCATCTCGCATCTCCCCGCGGGAAGCGCGAAACCACTCTCGGATCGCACGTTTGACACGGTTGCGAACCACCGCGTTCCCCACTCTCTTGCTCACGCTGATTCCAAGACGCCGGCCCTTCGACTCCTCCGCGACCCAGAGGACGAAGCAGGCTGACGCGGCTCTTCTGCCGCACTGCCGTACATGCCGGTATTCCCTCGGGAAAAGGATTCGATCCGCTCGGTCAAAAGGACCAGTAGCGCGCCTCACCCCTGCTTCGAGGGCGTCGCCACCGCGAGGCGCTTCCGAGCCTTTGCCCGACGACGCTTCAGAATCGCTCGTCCTGCTCGGGTTTTCATGCGCGCTCGAAAGCCATGAACCCGTTTCCGAGACACGCGACTAGGCTGATAGGTGCGCTTCATTCTCCTCGCCTCATCAACCTCATGTACTCAACCCGTGGAACCTGTCCTTGGGTACCCATCCACGAGGTTCCTCAGGCTCTCCACTCCTCCAGAATGGACAGCCCAGGACGCTGTTTTTCAGCGAGCGCAGTAGAGCAGTGAGGTGGGCAAATCCACTCCGTAGGAGCCGCAGGGTAGCTAGGGCTCGAACCAGGTGCCAACGAGATTGAATTCAGCCTCCTTGCTTCTCAACCCCTCATCTACCTGTCCAAACAGACGTCGACAGCATGGTAACATCACCCAAACCATACAATTCCTTCACCAACCACTTGCTGCTACCGACTATTATGCTGCACCACCTGACACAGCGAGAACCCCAACCCAGCTCGCCTATTAATGAGGTTTTGTCCAATCACCAAGGAGTCTCTCTCGACTACTGTGTTTCTAGATAATCAATCTAGCTTCAAGCGCTCAGGAATAACCAGATGAAGTTCACTATCTCTAAGACCGATCTCCAACGCGGCCTCGTACGGATTCAATCCATCGTCGAGAAGCGCAATACCATGCCAATTCTCGCGAACGTTCTACTCAGTGCGCCAGACACTGGTGATGCGAATCAGCTCGAGCTGTGCGCTACGGACCTCGAGATTGGAATCCGTAGTGTGCATAGTTGTGAGATCACAGAACCCGGCTCCGTCACAACCTCCGCCAAGAAGTTGTATGAGATTGTACGAGAAATCCCCGATGAGCCCGTGCACATCGAGGTCGCGGCTAACGCATATCTTACCATCCGCTGTGCTCGAGCAGAGTTTACACTCGCGGGTACGACAGCAGATGAGTACCCGACACTACCAACTTTTGCCTCGAGTAACATGGCAACAGTACAGGCCGGTGTACTACGCGACATGGTCGACCGTACCATGTACGCTTCCTCCATCGATGAAACTCGCTACAACCTCAATGGTGTGTACCTCGAAGACCAAGCGAAGACAGGAAAGGTACGCATGGTTGCGACAGATGGACACCGCCTCGCGTACGTTGACCGGACACTGAGTATCGACCTGAGTTC
>JBDGYW010001103.1:0-4236 GCA_039588935.1 Gemmatimonadota bacterium
CTACAGCACCCGCGAAGCCGCTGAGCAGGCAAAGGAGAACTGAACGGATGAGCTTACCCACCCCATACTACGACCGCGACGGGAGAAAGTGATGATCGCATACCAGGAGTTTCTGGAACGGAAGACCCAACTGCCCAGCGGCGGCGGATTCGAGCCGGTCTGGATGCCGGATTTCCTATTTGACTTTCAGCAGCATTTGGTGGAGTGGGCCATACGGAAGGGTAGGGCTGCGATCTTCGCTGATTGCGGGCTTGGGAAAACGCCAATGCAGCTTGTGTGGGCCGAGAACGTCGTGAGAAAAACGAACAAGCCGGTTCTGATCCTGACGCCGCTGGCGGTTGCTGGCCAGACGATACGAGAGGCGGAGAAGTTTGGCATCAAGGCGACACGTAGCCAGGACGGCACACACAGCGGTGGCATCATCATCACAAACTACGAGCGGCTAAGTCATTTCACGTCGGCAGACTTTGCGGGGTGCGTGTGTGATGAATCGTCGATTCTGAAAAACTTCAACGGGCGGACTAAGGCAGCGATTACGGAGTTCTGCCGCACACTGCCCTACCGCCTGCTATGCACCGCGACAGCAGCCCCCAATGACTTCGATGAACTGGGCACGTCTTCCGAGGCCCTTGGGTATCTCGGCTACCAGGACATGCTAAGCCGTTTTTTCAAGCAGGAGACAAAGAAAGACCACCTCGGATGGGGCCGCACAAAATACCGTTTTCGGGGCCACGCCGAGCGGCCTTTCTGGCGGTGGGTGTGCTCATGGGCCCGCGTATGCCGGCGGCCGAGCGACATGGGGTTCCCTGACGATGACTTTGTTCTGCCGCCCCTTCACGAGCACGAGTACATTACGAAAACCAGCGTACTTCGTGAGGGGATGTTGCTGCCCCTTCCGGCCGTGACCATGCAAGAGGAAAGAGAGGAGCGGCGGTTGACGCTATCGGATCGGTGCGAGGCCGCCGCCAGGCTGGTCCAGGGCGACAGGCCGGCGGTGGTGTGGTGCCACCTAAACCCGGAGGGTGACTTGTTGGAGAAGCTAATCCCCGATGCCGTGCAGGTAAGCGGGGCGTTGCCAGAGGATGAGAAGGAGAAACGGCTCGTGGCATTCCAGGACGGGTCGATACGAGTGCTTGTTACTAAGCCCAAGATTGGCTGCTTTGGGCTCAACTGGCAGCACTGCAACACTATCGTGACGTTTCCGAGTCATTCGTGGGAACAATACTATCAAGCTGTGCGGCGGTGTTGGCGATTTGGGCAGACGCGGCCGGTGGACGTTCATATCGTGAGCACCGAGGGTGAGCACCGCGTACTCGGAAACCTGCAGCGAAAGTCGCGACAGGCGGACCAGATGTTTGAGGCGTTGACGCAGCACGCGAACGACGCCTTGCACCTTACTCGGCAGAATGGTTTCAATAAACAGGAGGTTTTACCGCAATGGCTGTAGCAGAACAGACACACGAGAATAACTACTCCCTTTACTGTGGCGATTCGTGCGAGGTGTTGCCGACGTTGCCGGATGAGTCGATCCACTTGTCGGTCTACTCGCCACCGTTCGCAACCGAGGTTAACGGGTGCCTCTATCACTACTCCTCTTCCGAACGCGACCTATCGAACTGTTCAAGCTACGATGATTTCTTCACTCATTATGAATTCATCGTCAAGGAGATAGCACGGGTAACGCTGCCTGGCCGCATATCTGCCGTACACTGTATGGACGTACCGAAGAATGGGGCCAACGTTGGGGGCTATTTGGACTTTCCGGGGGACATCATTCGGCTGCACCTCGATCACGGATTTGAGTATCTGCCGCGTATTTGTATCTGGAAAGATCCGCTCGCCGTGCGAAACCGGACGATGAGCAAGGCTCTCGCTCACCGGCAGATCGTAGAAGACAGCACGCTTACAAACGTAGCGTCGGCAGACTACCTAATTCCGTTTCGTAAACGTGGAGCAAACCGTATACCCGTAACCCATGAACACGGATTGATGGAATACGCAGGGGCTCGTGAGATCCCCGCTGATCTGCGGCGGTTTCGGGGGTGGAACGGCAAGCAAACGGCCAACAAATATTCCCACTGGATCTGGAGACAGTACGCAAGCTCGATGTGGGATGACATCCGCGGAAACATGAACAACAAAACGGCCGACGCCGGGGCTGTTCTGCCGCACAAGGAATCTAGAGACGACGACGACGAGCGACACCTACATCCGCTTCAACTGGACGTGATAACCCGGACCGTAGAGCTATGGAGCAATCCCGGCGAGACAGTATTGACCCCGTTCATGGGCGTCGGCTCGGAGGTATATGGAGCGGTGGCGAATGGTCGCAGGGGCATCGGCGTTGAGTTGAAGCAGTCGTATTATAGACAGGCTGTCCAGAACGTGTCTGCAGCGGCAGGTGCCTCGCGGGGTAGCGAGCCGTTGCTGTTCTAGCTGCCTGGCCCAGCACGTCCTACCGCTTGGAAAGGAGAACTGAACGGATGCAAATCGTAATTTCTGGCAAGCCGGTCGTGCTGAAAAACTCGAAACAGCTCATTGTTGTGAATGGCCGGCGAATCATCAAATCCAACCCGCGCGTGGAAGCCTGGCAACACCAGGCAATTGCCCAGGTGGCGGCAAGGCCGGGCAACGATCACCAGCCCGGTCAATCTGAAAATCACCTCGTTCGGCCCCTGGAAGCGAGCGAGCGAGACAATCCCCGACGCATCGAATCTCTACCAGGCCCCGGAGGACATCCTGGAGGCCGCAGGCGTGATTGAAGACGACCGGCAAGTCGAGTCGCATGACGGCAGCCGACGGGTGTGCATGTGCGATACGTGTGACGAGCGGCCGTTCTGGAAGGGCGGAAAAAACAAGGGGCAACGGAAACCCGACTGCGGGGCGGTCAAGCGGTGCCCGTTCCCGCGGGTGGAGATTGTGATTGAACCGCTGAACGGTGAAGAGTGCGAATGACCCGATGACCGACGAAGAAACCAACCGCCGAATCCTCGACCTATCGAGGCGGCTGGCGCAGTTTGTCGCTGACTATTTACCCGATACCCCCGAGGCTGGGTGGGCAGCGGAAATTCTCGAGGCCACCGCCCGTGGCGGTACTGCAGGGGGAGGTGTCTAGCCGCGGAGCTTGCCCCACCGCGGACACGTCCGGCCAGCGTCACAGAGAAAAGCCGCGAACAGAGCCGGCGTCCGGCCCCGGACCGAACACCCGACGCGTGGCGTGAAGTCGCAGCACGCTTCGCAGAGAGCCAGCAGCCGGCCGGCGTCGAGCCATGAGCGGGTACAGGGGGTGTTGGCCTGGAGTTCTTCCAGGTCGGCTAGGATCGGGTTTACGGGCATCGGTCGAGCCGCCCAAGGGCGTCGCGTGCTTGCCGCTGGAGTCCGTCGCGATCGAGTCCGAGCAGCAAGAATGTAGCCGAATGGTCGTGATCGGCAAACGCTCCGTGATGCACGAGCACCTTCCATCCGGCGCGCCCGGCCTTGTGGCACCAGAAGTCATCGACACCAAGGCCGCTCTGTAGCTCGGGGTCTTCGTCGAGCAGCCCAATAGCGTTGATTGCCGCCCGACTCAACAACGTGCAAAAGAACGCCAGCCGGGTTTCCTCGGATAGCGTGTTTTCCGCGAGCTGGCGAATCAGTGCGACCTGGTTGACCGGCTCACTCGGCAACCGGGAGAGCCCGGCCTGTTGGAGCCGGAGCGGTTGGCGAAGCGACTGGTCGCCGTCGTCGAGCGTGAGAGGGCCAACGGCCGCGACCTGCTCGCGCCGGGTCATCGCTTGCCGCAAGAGCGGGATACAGTTGGGCGCCACGCGGCAATCCGAATTGAGGAGCAGCACGTCGCAATCGCCGGCTGCCCGGATTCCGGCGTTACATGCTTCGGTGAATCCCCGATTGTCTTCGTGTCGCACTCGCTGGTAGGATGCGAAGCCCACGGCAGCCTTGTCGACGGCCTCCCCCACGGCGTCGGGCGTTCCGTTGTCGACCACGATCAGCCGGACCGGGCCGCCGGCATTGCGCTGCAGGTGGTCGATGCACCGGGCCATCAGGCCGGAGCAATCGCCGGCCATTGGAATCACGACCGCCAACTCGGTCCCACTCGGCAGAGCGTAACGCGTTGCAGGCGGACGCACGGCTTCGAGGGCGTTGCCTTGTCTGCCGACCCATCCGTCCGGTGCCCGGTTGCAATCTGCCCCGCCGTGTCCAACTGAGGAGTGTTCGGCGTCGTGGTTCACGAGACTC
>JBDGYW010001104.1:0-2607 GCA_039588935.1 Gemmatimonadota bacterium
GACCAGTGCTCAGCAGTACAGTATTCCCTCACAGCCTCGTCACGTACGACCAACACAGTCCACAGCCCGCGTCCGTAGCTCGTTGGAGCCGCTTTGAGGTCAGGCTCCTCACGTCGGATACGTTTCGCTAATGCGGCGGCCTCCTGCTTCAGCATCACTCCTCCCTCTTCTCGATGAACGCGGCAAAGGTACGGCCAGGATCACGGGGTGGTAAGGGGAGATGGTCGGGGGGCCGGGGAGGTGAGACGGGGCACTGGGGCCTTTCATCCCAGCCTTATGGCGTCCTGGTGTTCCCTCGAGGTTGTCGAGTCCATTCCCAGGCGTCCCCTCATGTTCTGCGATTCTGCACCTGACTGGCTGCGCTGTCAAGCGATCGAGGGCTGGGAGACCGGCCTACCGATAGCTGGTGCTCGGTTAGGACACAAACACACTACCCTCTGCCCTGTGATCTCACTCACTGCGGTCCAGACAGAGATAGCATATCCTACCTTTGACACCACTTGGGGAATCGCTGAGATGGAATCTGAACAGTGGGCACGTCTGTGCAAGGATAAAGCCTGTGGGCTACGCCGAGGTGCGTGGTACAGAGTCGTCAGGGGAGAGCCCGACGGCGTGGTACTCGCATTGGGTCGGGATGAGATAACCGTTTCACGAGACCTCCTGGAATTCGTGAGCACTCGGCCGGTGAAGTGGACCGTGGTCGAACGTAGCCGCAGGTCGATCTCGCTTCTGGCGAGATGGGGAATGCGTTATGCTGTGTGTCCAAGCTGCCGCCTCCGCCAAGTGCCGACGGGCCAACCGACGACACTGCGGTGCGGGAGATGTAATGAGCTGTTCGAAGTTGCGTGGGATGAACCCTTCATCGTGGGAGATTCAGGCTCATAGTATCACAGTAGTCGTCAGGAACCGGGCGGTATAGCTGCGTAGAACAGGGCGGCGGCTCGAGCTGTCTGGAGTTGAAAGGCAGGACCGGCGAAGAGCCGAGGCGGAACAGGATCACATGGCGCATCCAGTTGAGAAGCGACACGAGCAGAAGCTCAGAGAGATGATGGACTACATTCAATGTGGCGAAGACTGCCCTTGTGCGGCGTCGGGCTTTGACAACCCATGTCGGGCCAAGGACATATTTGGATCGGGAGAGCATCTCTTGTGTCTGGAAAAGTCTGGGGCGGCATGCGGATTCCAGGCACCGCATAACCACGGCAACGTCTGCAACTGTCCGGTGCGGATCTACGTGCGCATGGAGCTGGGCCTCTGAACTACTGGTGGTACAACTCGCAACCTGCCTGAGCCATCCACTGTTTTCATCGAGGGGCCGGGAAACCGGCCCTTTGTCGTGGTATACAAAGGCAACCGCGTGGGGCTTTGTCGGTTCTCACCGACATTTCTTACCCAAGTTGTTAGTTTTCGACGGTGTTTCTGATCAAGGCCAAAGCAGCGGGGCAAGCTTGCATCGCTCGTCCGCTTCTCCTATGGTGAAACCTTCACAATATGAGTCAAACCGTGACGGCACCGTCGAGATTGAAGGGTCGATCAGGTAAGGTCAGGCCCGCCCTGCTGCTGTGGCTCATCGTGCTCGCCGCCCTGGGTTACTACGGGATCGAGATCGGTGGGGTGTACTGGCGACAGTACAAGCTCGAGGACACGGTGGCGAGGGACCTCTCGTTTGCCGGCCAACTCGTTGATGAGACGATCCGTCAGCGAGTGCTGGAGCACATCGCCGCCATGAACCTGCCGCTCACTGCCCGCGACGTTCGGTTCGCCCGCACTGACGCGCCCCGCACCCTTCGAGTCTCGATCTCGTACGTGGAAACCGTGAACCTGCTGTTCACCAAGAAGCGGTTTCCGATGTCCGTCGAGATCGAACGCCCGTTCTGAGCAACGCAACGAGCCTGGAGCGTCGGCGAACAAGCCCGGCAGAATCAAGCGGGTGGGTTCACAGGGAGCCAAGAGCTTAAAGCTGGCCCTTTTTCGTGGTCACAATAGTGGTGACAAACGGGCTGTTGCTGGCGGGAGAGCCGGTGTTGAACTGAGGCTCGTCTATCGTATCTGGAATGTGCTAGGATGCGTTCTACGGCCCCTACACTCACGGCTGTGGTGGAAGTAGGGAAGCCGCCCGAGCGGCCCTGACGCCCCGAGCAGGCGCATTGACATCGGTGCAGTGAAAGCCCCGAGCGCCGCGTGACGCTCGGGACGGTCGATAAACATGGCATGTCCGGCCTAACTAGCCAGAGTATGTATCAGATGCGACTTAACGACACTTTATGAGCGGCGAGGCCCACTGAGACGGATCATCGGGAACCCCGGACTATCACACCATAGTCTCCGACCGCATAGATGTCACCCGATGAAGTGCCCCACACGTGCCTGAGCGTGTTGTTCGTCCCGCTTGTCATCTCACCCCAAGTCGACCCGTCATAGTGCATAATCATGCCCATGATTCCGACGGCGTAGACATCACTCGACGAGGTGCCCCAAACGCCATGCAGAAGTACAGCTGTATTACTGGTAAGCGTAGTCCAACTCGTTCCGTCGAAGTGCAGGACTGTGCCATTGTCTCCCACGGCGAAGACGTCACTCGACGAGGTACCCCACACGCCATTCAAC
>JBDGYW010001105.1:0-2607 GCA_039588935.1 Gemmatimonadota bacterium
ATCTGGTCTTCGAAATGCACTCGCAGACCATGTGGCCCGAGCATCCGTATGGGTATTCCGTTCTGGGCACGAAAGAAACAGTCTCTGACCTGAGCGTAGACGATCTTCGAGAATTGCACGCGCGGTCCTACCACCCCGGGCACATTGTGATCGCTGCCGCCGGCAACGTTGATCACGAACTACTCTTGAAGTTGTTGGCGAAGTGTGGGTGGTTTTCATTCGACGTTGGACCGGAGCCGCAAAGGATCGCACCGGTGCCACGAGCAGTTCGTACCGCGCAGCACGTCGACAGAGACGGAGCACAGGCTCACGTCGTCATCGGCACTGATACGTTTCAATTCACAGACGAGCGTCGTCATTCCCTTGTAGTGCTCAATTCAGTGCTCGGCGCGGGGATGTCGAGTGCGCTGTTCCAGCGTGTACGGGAAGAACTTGGCCTGGCGTACGCCGTGTATTCCTATCAATCGTTCTATAGGGAAACCGGTGTGGTCGGAGTATACGTCGGCACTCATCCGTCCAAAGTCCAGCAGGCGTTGGAGGCGATCCGGGAGGAACTCGCTGGATTCGCGGCTAACGGCCTCACACCGGATAGGTTGGCTGAGGCGAAACAGCAACTCAAAGGGCAGGTGACACTTTCGTTGGAAAGCACGTCTGCCCGTATGTATCGCCTTGCCACAATTGCGCTCTTCGGCGAACCTTACAGAACGATTGATGAGCTGCTAACTCAGATCGATGCGATTACGCTGGGTGACGTGGCAAGAGTAGGTAAGGAATTCCTCGACCCGGACCGTCAGACCACTGTTGCGCTGGGTCCGAACTAACTAGCTACAGATCTACAACCATAAATGACGAGAGCCTGAATACCATGATTATCGGAGTTCCCAAAGAGATCAAGACAAACGAGAATCGAGTTTCGGTTGTGCCTGCAGGCGCGGCGATGCTAGTGAGCGACGGTCACAGGGTGCTTGTAGAAAAGAGCGCAGGCGAGGGAAGCGGGTTCCCAGACAAGGCCTACTCAGACGTGGGCGCCGAGATCATCCCGGCGGTAGATGACGTTTGGGCCGAGGCCGACATGATTGTGAAGGTAAAGGAGCCGATCAAGGTTGAGTGGCCGCGCATACGGAAAGACCAGCTCGTGTTTACCTATTTTCACTACGCGGCTGATGAAGAACTGACTCGCGCCTTGATGGACACTGGATCAGTTTCCATCGCCTACGAGACCGTTGAACTTCCATCTGGTGAATTGCCGCTGCTAACGCCGATGAGTGAGGTGGCGGGTCGGATGGCTGTTCAGGAGGGCGCGAAGTACTTAGAGAAACACTACGGCGGCCGAGGATTGTTGTTGGGTGGCGTTCCTGGTGTCCTCCCGGCAGAGGTTCTGGTTCTTGGGGGTGGTGTCGTCGGTACCAATGCGGCGAAGATGGCCGCCGGCCTTGGTGCTCGCGTGACGATATTCGACCTGTCTCTGGAGCGGCTCCGTTATCTGGATGACGTGATGCCCGCGAACGTGAATCTCGTATACTCGAACCGGCTCAACATCCTAGAGTTGCTTCCTTTGGCCGACTTGCTTGTAGGAGCCGTTCTTGTGACTGGCGCGAAGGCGCCCAACCTTGTAGAGCGTGGCGACCTGAAGTTAATGAAGCCTGGTTCAGTAATAGTCGATGTATCCGTCGATCAGGGTGGCTGCATCGAGACCATCAAGCCGACAACGCACGAAGAGCCCACCTATTTGGTAGATGGCGTGCTCCACTATGGCGTCGCAAATATGCCCGGGGGTGTTCCGCGAACATCAACGCTGGCGCTGACGAATGCGACCTTCCCCTACGCACGCCGCCTCGCCAAGCAAGGTTGGCAGGAAGCCTGTCGTGCAGACGAGAGCCTTTTCTTCGGGCTCAACGTGATCGATGGCAAGGTCGTATATCCTGGAGTGGCTGAAGCGTTTGGCATTGAGCTAGCTGATGCCAAGTCGTTCCTATAGGTTGCTTGAGGGCTGTTAAGTAACGAACTTGTCATAACTTAGGGCATCAGTTATGTTAGGGCGCTTCAGATGTCCCGGGGCGCCCTTTGTGTAGTTTTCCTTGACGTTTTATCCATTACTTATGCCGATACGCTGGCCAAAACTCACGCTGGGCACGCTGCTTCCCGCCAACGAAATCGCGGTTGATCTTGGCACGTCGAATACACTCGTGTACGTACGTGGAGAGGGGATTGTCCTCAACGAGCCATCTGTAGTTGCGGTGGAGCAAGGCACTTCCAAGATCAAAGGGATTGGCCTCGAGGCGAAACGTATGCTCGGTCGCACTCCAGACGGAATTCTCGCTGTCCGCCCACTCAAAGACGGAGTGATTGCGGACTTCGACGTGACCGAAAGGATGCTCCGCTACTTCCTGGAATCGATCATCCAGAAGCACGTGTTCAAAGTGAAGCCCAAGGTGATTGTCTGCGTGCCAAGCGGAATCACCGAGGTAGAAAAACGAGCAGTACGCGACAGCGCCCACTCGGCTGGAGCAAAAGAGGTGTATATGGTGGCCGAGCCGATGGCGGCTGCGATCGGTGTAGGTCTCCCAGTTGAAACACCGACTGGGAACATGGTGATTGATGTGGGCG
>JBDGYW010001106.1:0-2603 GCA_039588935.1 Gemmatimonadota bacterium
TGACGAGTTGGTGGATCACCGTTCGGACATCTACGCGGTTGGTGCACTCGCATATGAATTGCTGACAGGGCGGCCGCCGTTTCTGGGCACGTCGCCGCAGATGGTGTTGTCGGCGCACGTGGCCGACCCACCCGATCCTGTAACCAAGTACCGTGACGCAGTATCACCAGCGCTTGAGCATTTGGTATTGCGGTGTTTGGAGAAGAAGCCCGCTGACAGATGGCAGAGCGGCGAGGAGTTGCTGACGCAATTGGAGGCGATTGCCACGCCGAGCGGCGGGATGACGCCGACTACGACTCGGCCGGTGGCGAGGATGACCACTCCAGTGCGCGCGCGCAAACGCGTCTTGTTGGGAGCGGTCGCCACAGCCCTAGTAGCAGCCACGGCCGTTGTTGTGCTGCTAACCCGGCCTGAAAGCGGTCCCGCACTCGACCCCAACCGCGTCGTGGTTGCCGAGTTCAGGAATGAGACAGGCGATTCCTCGCTTGCACTCGTGGGTAGGATGGCCGGCGAATGGATCACTAGGGGAATTCAGCAGACTGGTACCGTACAGGTTACGCCGTGGGAGACGGCACTGCAGTCGTGGATTCACGTCCAGAGTGAGACGAACGCCGGACGCGTTCTCGATCCAATAGGGGCGGTAGCACAGGAGACGGGCGCGGGCATTGTTGTCTCGGGCACGTATTACCTGGACGGTGAAAACATCCGAATTCAGGCGGCCGTGAATGACGCCGTGGAGCAGACGCTGCTCGGCTCAATCGATCCTGTCGCCGGGCCGCGCGGTTCACCAGGTGAGGCTGTGGGACGCTTGCAGCAGCTCGTGATGGGGTTCGTGGCAGTGAGGTTTGACGAACGCCTCGCCCCTACGGTCGACTTTGCCGGTGCTCCGCCACCGTTCGAGGCCTACCAGGCCTTCCATGAGGGCATGGAACGACTGGATCAAGTCAGAGTTGCAGAATCGCGCCCGTACTTCCGTCGAGCGATCGAGTTGGACTCAGGCTACGCGGAGGCGTACCTCTCTCTTGCGATATCGCACTGGGGTCGCACCGAGTTGGCGGAGGCGGATTCTGTTCTGCATTTGATGATGGGCGTAGGGGACAGGCTTACGCCTTATTACAGATCGTATGCGGAGTCCATGCTGGCTTATTTGGACGGTGACTTCGAGCAAGCCCTCGCTGCAATAAGACGCGCGGCAGAGATGGCTCCGGGCTCGAGGGCGTGGTTCTGGTACGGGCGAATTTGTGTCTGGGCAAACCGACCGCTAGAGGCGGTGAGAGTGTTATCCGCCATAGATCCTGAAAGCCCACCGATTCGTGCGCACCGTCAGTACTGGACCTTCACTTCTGGCGCCTACCACATGCTCAACGAACACGAGCAGGAACTCGAAATCGGTCGACGGCTCGGCCAAAGCCACCCGGAATGGAATGGAGCCGCGTTGAATCTTCAAGCCGATGCGCTGGCTGCACTAGGCCGAGTGGACGAGTTGAACTCCGTTTTGGACGATCTGGCAAACCTTTCGACTCCATATTGGATGCGTTTTACTCTGTTGGAAACAACCGAGATTCTTCTGGCCGATGGACGTACGAGCGCAGCGCAGGATGTGCTAAACCGGGCTGTCGAGTGGTTCGAAGGCCGACCGACCGATGAGGCGGCTACAACATTCCATCGTGAGGCGTACGGATGGACGCTCTTCATGGCTGTACGCCACGATGAAGCGCAGCAGGTATTCGATCAACTTGTTGAAGACACAGAATACCCATGGCTCGTCAACTATAGAGGAGCCCGTGGATTTGTTGCCGCGATTCGCGGTGATTCTGCTCTGGCACTAGAGGACAAAGCGTGGCTTGCGGCTCTCGACCCTCCGTATGTCAAGGGGCATCCATTGTACTGGGAGGCAGTCGTTACAGGTGCGCTTGGTCGACGCCGCGAGGCGGTCTCACTGCTACAAAGGGCCTATCGGCGAGGTAGCCACTATCTGTTTGATCTCGAGTTCACCACGGAGCTAAACCCGCTCAGAGGGTTTTCTGCATTCGAGGAGTGGCTGCGGCCGAAGGGGTAGGGGATCTCCACTGCATATCTTCGGCGTTAGGCCGAATACCGCCATGTCCCGGTTGACGTAGCCAATATGTTGTGTTATTGTAGCATATATCGCTACAATAATGCGACAAGGAGGCTACATGAGATTCTTGAGCACACGCGACCTCAGGAATCGTCCTGGAATGATCAAGGACCTCGTCAAGGACGATGATCTCGTGCTAACGGCAAACGGCAAACCGCTGGCTTTCATTGTCGGCATTCCAGAGGGCGGTCTCGACAGAACGGCTGCTGCTCTCCGGCGAGCCCGCGCGCAACTTGCTGTGAGCGCAATGAGGCGCGCAGCGGAGGATGCGGGTAGCGACAGTCTCAGCGCCGGGGAGGTTGAATCTGAGATACGTGCGGTGAGAGCGGCACGGCGGCAACGGTGAGGGTAGTCATCGACACCAATGTGCTCGTGTCAGGCCTGCTGAATCCCTACGGACCACCCGGGCGTGTGATTGATCTTTCAATCGCTGGGGAGTTTGTTGTTCTCTTTGACGATCGCATCCTCGGCGAGTATCGCGCAG
>JBDGYW010001107.1:0-2600 GCA_039588935.1 Gemmatimonadota bacterium
CGAGGACGTCCTTTTGAAACCGCCCTTCATACTTGATGTGGGTCATCGTACGTCCGGGGAACGAGTGACCCGCGAACTCCCACCCTCCCTGATACCTCATGGGAATGCCCCACTTGTCCCAGAGTTGTACGATGCTGAGAGTTTTGGTGAACTGGGCTCGAAAGATATCTCTCCCCAGAAGGATCTCTCCCTTTGCTGTCTTGAGGAGCTCGTCGATGAACTCGTCGACTTCCGGCCCGTGGACCTCCGGAATATACGCCTCGAAGTGGTCGTTCCCCGAGCGGCCGCATCCGCTGTAACGAGCATTGCCCTTCTCCGCGACCACGACCTTTGCGCCTAACTCTCCGGCTCGGATCGCCGCCATCAAGCCGGCGATCCCCCCTCCCACACAAAGCACATCGACTTCGAGAACATCGTCGTTCATCCGGTTCTCCTAGGGTTGGCCGTGACCGGCCCAACATACGGGTATGGAAGTGGAGTAGCTAGGATTGTGAGGTGGCTGGGTTTCCAGACCGAGTTGCGCTTGACAGACAGCAACGATCTGGTTCTTTAGCATCTTGGCCTACTGAACTCAAGCAGACCGAAGCCCCCGCTGTTGCTCCCGCAGTCCACGGATCCTTCGAACGGCCCTATCCATTCCTTGCCGTAACTTTCGTCCTCTATGTCGTGTTCGAACTTGAGATGCCGTTCGACCATCTGTTCGTAGTCCAAAGGAACCGCGCCATAGTCCACCCCTGCGATCGGGTGTGATCCCGAGTCCACGGCATTCACAGCACAACCAAGAGCGTGGTTCACACCCATGATGACACTGCTGTTAGCCTTGGCGATCGCGGCTGTGGATGTTTTCACGCTGCGGGTCGCTGAACGCCTTTTCCAGAGGGAGTCGATCATTGTCGCGTGGCGTTGAGGATCAGCCCCGAACACCTGGTGACGCTCGGGGCGACGGATTCCTCAACGCCGCGGTCTACTGCCCAGACTCTCTACTGCAGCGGGGAGTACGGTGTCGCGCTGAGAAGCCGAGTCTTGGTGCTCTTCAGGATTGGGCCGAGAGTGGCACTCAACTCTGCCCATTCCGGACTGCCCAAGAGGCTGACGCGGGCCCGGTGATAGGCAGCAATGTTCTCGAACTCGGCCACGGAGACTACCTCCTCGATATCACCTATTATGGTCTGCCACGCTGCAACCCACGTATATCCATGTTCAGCAAACAGCGGCAACGTGCTTTCAGCAGTAATGGCGTGGAACTGCGGCAGCTTCTCAATGGGAACCTCGGATACCAGCATCCAGAAGACCTTTTCGCTGGACTGTTGGGTAACGAACCCCATCTGGGCAAACACCAGCAATACTACGAGAGCTGCGACAACGGGCACGCCGACTTTCCTGACGAATTTCATCAGACCACTCCTTGAATAGATGGTGAACAAGGCGTACGCGATCACATGCAACGCAGCGGTGCCGACCTTTGGCCTCGTCGTCGGGCGGGCCTCTACTGCGGCGTCAGTCAGGCGGCGGGGCCGAGCTGGCCACCGGCGCATTTCCGGTTGTCTCTGGTACAGCACCATACACGGCGTGAGTCAATCGAGAGTCAACTACGGGGCAGTTAGAGTCAATTCATGAAAGGCCGGCGAAAGAAAAACGGCCCGCGGTTTTTTAGCCGCGAGCCGAAGTTTCAACAACCCAACCCGGTTAGCCACACGTTGATGGGGTTCGCGCGACCCGTAAACTCGGGGGAAGGTGCCGCGCTGCAAGGAATTTAAGAGATTCCCTCGCAAACGCTGTGACATGTGTCACCCTATTGAAAACCACCGCCGGCGATTGACTCGTACATCACTTCACGGTCGCCCGTGCCGAGTCGTCGTCACCCTGTGCGAACTGTGCCGCGCTTCACCGCAGGGATCGAATAGACGGTGTACTAAGTCATCGTCGGGCACGGGCGTTGTTCACGGTTCCCAAGAAGACCGAGCCAAATACGGGGCTGGGAGCGGCGTGTTTAGGGCGGTGCTACCTTCGGGGATGCGAATCCAGGCCTGACGTTGCATAGCTGGACACCTCCGATACCCTGAGTCATACTTGGCAGCGGAGGGATACCAACTGCCCGATCCCACCCTTGGCTATCATGCTCGATGGAGTCGTTTTATGTACCGCCAATCCGTTATTTCATGTTCGTTCGTAGGCGGCGTGCTGCTCTTGGCCGCCTGTTCGCTTGAATCCGGCGCCGGAGTCCTCGCGGCCGACATGGTCTTCCTGAACGGGCACGTTATCACGGTGGATGCAAATGATCGCATTGCCGAGGCGGTGGCCGTGCGTGACGGGAAGGTGGTCGCTGTGGGGTCCGACGGGGAAGTGGAGCGCCTGATAGGCCCCGAGACACAACGTGTGGACTTGATGGGCAGGACGGTCACGCCGGGACTTATGGACACCCATGCGCACTTCTCGTCATCTGGTGCCGACCGTCTTTACGTCGTCGACCTCAGCTATCCAAACGTGCACAGTGTACGTGATGTGGTGGCAAAGGTGCAGGAGCAGGTTGCCCGGCTGGAACCAGGGGAGTGGGTACAGGGACAAGGCTGGGATGAGGGCAAGCTCGAAGAACTCCGCTA
>JBDGYW010001108.1:0-2599 GCA_039588935.1 Gemmatimonadota bacterium
CGCAACTGATCGCTACCGGTATGCGTATCCCCACTGGCGCTGACATAAGGCTGTGGGCACAGCAGATCCTTGGCGACGAGAAGAAGAAGGCGGCGCGCGGTCGTCGCGCCGCGTGAGTGGGACCGATGCCCAGCGTGTCGAGCTTTGACGGCTGAACGCCGGCTCGCGCTGCACATCGAAGTGGGGGTGGTGGTCGAATACCGATGCCTCGGGGTTTGCTTCAACTGTGAGTCTGTTTGGTATCGACGCCATGGCGGAGAAATATCTGACTTACAGACTCCCCGAACCTATTGCTCGCAAGTTCGAGGAAGCGATCCAGCTAGCGATCAAGCTCAATCTGCATGAGCACCACCTCAAGGCGTCCACGCAAGCCGAGCGCAACGACGCTGCCGAACGGATCTTCGTCGACTTCGTCGCCAGCAACCAGACCTACCTCGACGAGCTCGTCCGATCCTCGAAAATCGTAGCCATCAAGTGCGAAGCGATGGAGCGGGACGGATACCGCTGCATCAAGTGCAAGCACTCGCGCGTGAACCACGGCGGCGTGGAATGCCATCACGTGATCCCGCGTAGCTATCATGGCCCGGAACTGGCTCTGATCGGCGGCGACCACGACATCGTTGCCAACCTCGTGACGCTATGCCACGGTTGCCACGAGGAGATCACCAACCCGATGCATTCGGCGATGCACTGGCGCGCCCAGGCACCGCTACTTTTCCGGCTGATCGGCGAGTCTGGTTTTGCTATGCTGATGGAGGCGCACGATGTCGACGTTACCGATACACAGGCCGAGTGACTTGGTTCTGTTCGGCTGCGAGATCACGGGCAAGGCCGTGCCGCAAGGCCGCGCACGGGTGACCAAGTGGGGCACGTACTATCCCAAGACCAGTACCGATTACCGACTACTGCTGTGCACGTGCTTCGCGTCGCTCTGGCACCAAGACCCGATCGACTTCCCGGTTTGCGTCACCGTGAAGGTCGCCGGCCCGCGCAAGGGGAGCGACGGGGACAACTACTTCAAGCAGGTTGCCGATGCTCTTGTCGATGCGAATGTCCTGGCTGAAGACCACTGGGGCATCATCCGCGAGCATCACGTGTACTGCTTTCCTCACCCCGACCCTTATCTCGAAGTCATAGTGGAGCGATTCGATGGGTAGAAAACCCAAGATGCCGACGATGGAGAATCCGCTCAGCCTGCGCAAAGCGATGGCGTTGGTCCTGCGTGAGAACGGGCACACCTACACCGAGATCACGGCGCAGACGGGCTTGGCCAAGACCACCCTGACGAGGCTATTCAAAGACCCGCGAGCGGCGGGCATACCGCTGAGCATGGTCAATGCGCTGAGGCAGGTCGAAGACGCGAAGCTGACGATCATCGCGCACAAGGCATGGGACTATGCGATCGAGCACGACGAACCGTTCGAGAAAGCATCGCTCCAGCAGCTGATCACTGCCGGAGCTATCGTCACCGACAAGCGGGAGCTGCTTGCCGGGCGTCCAACCCAACGACTCGAAGCGTCCATGAGCGATGCGGAGATCCACGCTGAGCTCAAGCGTCTAGCGGACAAGTATTCAGATCTGACCGGGGGTAAGCAGATAGATTACGATGATGTGGTGGATGCGGAAGTGGTGGGCGACGCCGACGCTATCGCGGGTGTGGACGGTGGTGGCGAAGCGATCTCAGACGGCAACGATAGCGCCGGGCGTCGTGGTAGCGGGAGCGAAGCGCGCGAACCCTAAGCTCGCGCGCCCCGCGTCAGTTAGACCTTGCCTCGTGTTCTCTGTTTCTCTCTCCATAGCTGCATGTTCTTGCCTTCTTTGTCCTGTCTGAGCTGAAGCGGCAGCGCGTGGGTCACGTACCCGAATTTGGCTGCATCAGCGATCATCGTCCAGAACTGATCGTCGTTGTACTCCTTGTCGATCAAGAATTGATCTCCGTTCTCGTCGTCGAAGCGAATCGCTTGCAGGAAGAAGTGGCCGAGCGGCTCGTCCCAGCCGACAGCCACTTCATCTGCTCCCGAATGAGGCAGCAAGAGCCGGCGGCTCATCAGCACACCTCGTTGTGCTCGCGCAGATAGTCTTCCGGCGTCCACTGCGGTGCCGTAGCGCCCGCAGCTTGGGCCAACGACGTTTCGAGCGAGACGATCACGCGGAAGATATGCGCTTGCTGCGCTTCTTCTTCAGCGTTCACGAAATCATCGTGTTCTCGCTCCCAAACGTAATCGACTAACTGCTTCACCTGGTGGTAGAACAGTCGATTGTCCATCTTGGCTTCTCCTGTCGTGCCCGACCCGCGCGTGGTGTGCGCGGGCCGGGTCTGTTGTTTCAGCAACCGTCGAGGTAAATCGCAACGAGGATGCAGACCCAAGCGCACATGTAGCCCTTGAAGAACATCGCCCACTCCTCGTCGGTGTGGATGCGACTCATGCCGCCGCTCGTTCGATCAGTCGAGACGCTGCCGTATCGACGACCTCACGCGCGTCGGCATGAACGTGGTTCTGGCTGATCCGCGTCAGTCCCTGAACCATACCCCACGCACTGTTCGGCGAGGCTTTGTGCATGTCCACGGTGTTCGCAGCCACGTCGTAGGCTTTCGACA
>JBDGYW010001109.1:0-2598 GCA_039588935.1 Gemmatimonadota bacterium
GGCGCGGCAGAAGCAGGAAGCGTTCGAAATATGAAGACCGTATGACTGACTCCCTCTCCCGCCTCAAATCCGCCCTCTCCGACCGCTACACCATAGAGCGGGAACTTGGTAGCGGCGGGATGGCAACGGTCTACCTGGCTCACGATCTCAAGCATGATCGCAAGGTCGCCATCAAGGTCATGCGTCCCGAACTCTCGGCCATCTTGGGCGGCGAGAGGTTCCTCCGTGAAGTCAGCATCGCTGCGAAACTGAACCATCCCCACATCTTGGCACTCTACGACTCGGGCGAGGCCGAGGAGTTCCTGTACTACGTAATGCCGTATGTGGAGGGCGAGTCACTCCGAGAGAAGCTCAACCGCGAGAAGCAACTCTCGGTGGACGAGGCAATCTCGATCACGACACAGGTCGGTGCTGCGCTCGACTACGCACACGAGCAGGGTGTGATCCACCGTGACATCAAGCCCGAGAACATTCTCATGTATCAGGGTGAGGCGCTGGTGGCCGATTTTGGGATTGCACTGGCAGTTAGATCTGCTGGTGGCACACGTCTGACAGATACAGGACTATCGCTCGGCACTCCTGAGTACATGAGCCCGGAACAAGCCACTGGGGAGCGGGAGTTGGATGCGCGGAGCGATGTTTATTCGCTGGCCGCGGTCATGTACGAGATGCTGGTTGGGGAACCGCCGCACACAGGCCCGACCGTCCAGGCGATCATGGCAAAGCTACTTAACGAAAGGCCGATATCACCTCGTACTCTACGTGACACCGTTACTGAAGAACTCGAAGATGTTTTGATGAAGGGGCTGGCGAAATTGCCGGCAGATCGCTTCAGTGGTGCGATGCAGTTCGCTCAGGCTCTTGTTCCTCAAACGCTAACACCGCGAGAGGCAACGCATGGGCTGACACGTGATAAACGGCTCTTGATAACGGCTTCACTCATCATCCTGGTTGTGGCAGTACTGGCGACCAGGGAGTTGTGGATGGGTCCATCGGCGGACCGATCTCTCGAGACCCAGGATGCCAGCTACACGCTAACACCTGACACACCACCACCACAAAGCCTTGCGGTCCTCTATTTCGCGGACATGAGTGGATCTCAGGAACTGGCTTTCCTGGCAGACGGCCTTACGGAGGCTTTGATAGATACGCTCCGTAGATTGGCGCACCTCGACGTGAGATCGAGAAACGCAATGGCACCGTACAGGACCTTGTCCGTTTCGCCCGACAGCATTGCACGAGTACTCGAGGTCGACGCGTTGATCAATGGCACTGTAGATAGTGCAGACGGTGAGGTGTTTGCTAGGGTGTGGTTGGTCGATGGGGCTACCGGATACGAGTCCGAACCGCGTGAAGTTCATGGGTACTTCCAGGAGATTCTGATACTCAATGACGAGTTGGTGACCGAAGTGTTGGGACTTTGGGATGAGTGGCCCACACTGAGTTGGCGACGGTCGAGTTGGCGACCGCCAAGACGAGAAGTGGATCTTGCTAGGTCGTCCGCCTGGATTCTGGTTCGGCAAGCAGAAAGAATGCGACACGACGCCGAAGTCTTGGTTGAGGGTGATGATGTAAATGGAGCAACACAGGCATTTTTACAGGCCGACTCAGTGTTGGCTGCTGCGGAATTGGCCGATCCTCATTGGACGGAGCCGATTGTATTGCGCGGATCTGTCGCAAACAGGCTGTCTCGCATGGCAGAGAATCAACTGCTTGCACTTTCATGGATCGACTCAGCCATTGCTCATGCAGATCGCGCACTTGCAACTGACTCAAACGATGCGAGGGCGCTGGAAGTACGCGGCACCGCTCGGTACTTCCGCTGGACTCGTTACCGGCCTAACAGTCGCGATGAAGCCGATCAGCTGTTTCAACTAGCACGCCAAGACCTAGAGAGCGCCCTTGAGGCAGATCAAACTCTGGCGAGCGCACACAACGTGTTGAGCGTGCTCTACGTGCAGGAAGGGGATTTTACTTCCGCAATGCTTCAAGCCCGGCGCGCATACGAGGCGGATGCCTACGTGGCGCTGGCCGATGAGGTTCTTAATCGACTCTTCTGGTCCGCATACAACTTGGAACAGCACACTGAGGCGCTCGATTGGTGTGATGAGGGACGCCGCAGATTCCCCGCAGATGTGAGGTTTGCCGAATGCCAGATTTGGCTCTTGACCACTGATGCGAAGGACCCGAATGTCGATGCTGCGTGGGAGTTGGCGTCAGAGATAGTTGAGCGAACGCCAGAGCCGAACCGCGATCTCATGCGGCACGTGACTACCACTGTGGCGAGCGGTGTACTGGCGCTCGCGGGTTTGGAGGATAGCGCTCGCAGTGTACTTCTCCGAAACAGAGCAAGTCGCGATGTCGATCCTACCCTGCAGTTGAGATACTATGAAGCGTACATGCGTGTTCTGTTGGGTGATCACGACGAAGCGATCGACTTGTTACGGGAGTTCTTCGCTGCAAACCCTGAGCAAGACCATGGGCAAGAGGAAAGCGGCGAGGTTTATTGGTGGTGGCGCGATCTGCAGAGCCACCCTCGGTTTGGTGAAGTCATGAGGGGGGGATAGGGAAGTAATGACTGATCCCCTCTCCCGCCTC
>JBDGYW010001110.1:0-2590 GCA_039588935.1 Gemmatimonadota bacterium
GAGAGCGATCCGTGCCATTACGAACTGATCTCCTGCCAGCAGTTCGGGTGTCGCCGAGGTGGCGAACTTGATGCTGAGCAGTACGTAGACGCCCATTCCAACGAGCGTTGCCGACATAACGCCGAGTGGGATGGACTTGCTGGGGTTTTGCAGGTCTCCCGAAAGGCCTACACCTGCAGTCATGCCGGTGAAGGCCGGGAAGACGATAGCAAACACCAGAATGAATGGGTCCGCCTCCGGAACCGTGTCGAGCAACGTCCTTCCCTCTGCCGCGACTCCGCCAGTAGCGCCGCCGAGGAAGAATGAGATCAGCGAAAGCGCCAGGATTCCCACCACCACCCACAGGGCCTTGACACCGACATTCGCTCCCTTCCGCAGCATCAGCACCGCAAGTGCTCCGGTCGCTGGCAGAGACACATAGCGCGGATCGAAGTCGCCAGGCAAGAGGAACTCGAACGCCGGCGCCAGAGGTCTGAACGCTTCGGCGAAAGCAATCATGTAAAACGCGACGGAGATTGCTTGTGACAGATAGAGCGATATGCCTATTGCGCCGCCTATGGTCGTGCCGAAGGAGCGGGAGATGATGAAGTACTCACCGCCTCCTTCCACTCTTCGGTTAGTCGCGATCTCAGAGATCGCGAGTGCAGTCGGTACGGTTACCAGGTGGCCTATCAATACGATGAGTAGGGCGCCGAGCAGGCCGACGTGGCCCACCGCGTACCCGAAGCGGAGAAAGAGAATCGCACCGAGGATCGTGCTGATGCTGGCGAGGAAGACCGGGGCGGTGCCGAAACCGTGCCCCGCCGCCTCGGTGGCATCGTTGCCCTTGTGGTTGTTGCTCATTCTGGCTCCCCCACCTCGTCGCCATCGGCAACCAGCGCTACCTCTTGGGGATCGTGAGGTAGGCTCCCTCGGTGGGACCTAAGGTAAGAGTACGGTGTCAGCTTCAGGAAGTTGGAGACTCTCGATAGATAGATGTCGGCGTAGCGCTCGACCTGCCTGGCGAGAAAGCTCTTGTCGTTGCCGGCGCGCATCAGCGGGCCCCACCGATGATTGCCGATGGCGGCAGCCGCTTCCGCATAGGGTCGGATCTTGCTGTCCAGTGTAGCGAGCTTACGACGCACGCCACCTACGTGCTTGTCGAGGTCCTTCTTCGATAGCTCGAGGGCCGGTCCGTAACCCTGTTTCTTTCGCTGCAGGTCTAACCTCAGTTGTGAAAGCTCGGATTCCAGTCGTTCTTTCTCGCGCATCAGGTCTGCCAGCCGCTTCTGGTCCTCGCGGAATGCCGCGGCATCTGCCAAGTCGGTCTCGAGTTCCCGCACGATCAGCGCGGTCCGCCACCACAGAATGTTCTTAGTGATGTGCACGTCGGTGAGCATATGATCGCCGACGTAGAGAATCTCGTTTCCGGAAAGCCCTAGGTACTCCTCGACCTGACGCGCGTTGCCGCCCAGGTAGATGCCGTCATCCCTGATGCCACCCGGGCATGGCTTGAGGAGACCGGCCTCGGACACCACTTGAAACAGCGGACCCTTGGCCGAGAAGAAGTGCGGTTTGCGAGCAGAGACGATGATCACATCGAATAGGTCCCGCCAGGTCATGCCGTCGGGAAGAAACCGATCGAAAGAGTACGCCATCATCGGGCTGCTGTACTCCCACTCGGAATTCGTGATTAGCAGGAGTTTCTTGCCGGCGCGGCGTTGATCGAGCAGCGCGAGAGGCGTTTCGGGATCCAGCGCCACGAACCGGTCAGGGTCGGCAATTATGTCGGCCTTGAGACGCCCTCCCATGTGCGCTTCATCAGTGGATGCTCGAACGGTGTGATAGATGTCCGCATATCTCAGCCCGGCCGGAAGCTTGTGTTCATCCAGCAGATCGACAAGCTGCCCGAACATCCAGGCCTCAGACAAAGAGAATAGTGTGTTGAGGAATTCGTAACGGTCCTCGCGAAGGTCGATCAGCGTGCGTGCATAGACCTCTCTCTGCTCGCTGAACTCGAGCGGCCGGGTACCGTGAGAAGCTCGTTTGACGTAGCCGAATCGATCCACCTTCAGAGTGTTGCCAAGTTCTGTATCGAGTATCAGGCTGCGGATTACTTCCGAGGGTTTGAACTTGAGGTCTCCTACCGGCCAGCCGATTGAAAGCAGCTTGTCTTTGATGTATGCGTAGGCACGACCTTCCCACTCATCCACTTTGTAGTGGATCAACGTGTAATCCATGTCGTAGCCGATCGCGCGGATCGTGTGCATGTTGAGCGTGCGGTTGCAGTACACTCCGCGCTCATCCGGTGGTGGAGGGAAGGCCTGCTTGGACCCGCCGGACTTTTTTCGCTGCGTCATTCCGCAGTCACCCGAGTGACGAAATGGTTGAGTGGGCCGTGTCCCTTGCCCAGCCCCGGTGCGGTAGCAATAGCGCGCTGCACAAAGTCCAGGCCTTCTCTCACCGCGATCTCCAGGCAAAGTCCCGACGCGAGGCCGGCAGTGATGGCCGCCGAGAGAGTACAACCGGTTCCATGTGTAGATGTCGTGTGGATCTTCGGATGGGAGATCTCGAGAATCGTGTCGTCAGTGACCAGAACGTCTACGATCTC
>JBDGYW010001111.1:0-2582 GCA_039588935.1 Gemmatimonadota bacterium
CGGCCACTCTCCGTTCCAGCCTTCCGGCACCTCGTTGCCCCAGTAGAAGCCCGGCTGTACGTATGCCGCGCCGGCGCTCAGAGCGAGAGCGAGAATGGCAGCAGCCGTCCGAGTCTTGTTCATGAACGTTCTCCCTATCTCACCGTTGTTTCCCAGGTCGCCCAATCGCCGCCGAAGAGCCTCAAGCCGAGGTCGGTTGGGCTCGTCGGCTGCGGTACCAAAGCCTCATAGACCTGCTTTGCATGGGCCTGCGCGCGCGTGTACTGCGTTGCCGCTGTCCCGAACAGCTTCAACGCTTCGTTGCCGCTGCTCAGTAGCGCCTGGTCCGTTGATATGTTGCCTCGATAGTACTCGGCGTTGGCCAACGAGTAGAGATCCTCCAACGCCGCATAACCCGTATCTCTGTAGTTGAGCTGCATCAGTTCGTGGTATGCCGTCGAGATGTCGACATACGCATGCTCTTTCGCCTGGTCGACTACTGCCTTCGGATTGGCGGCTAGCCTCAGGCGATAGAAGGTGTGTGTTCCATCGATGAACTGGTAGTTCGTGCGCAGCTGTCCTCCACTAGAGGCCATCGATGAATGAATGACTCGTCCGGCCGGTCCCGTGCAGACGTTCGCGAGACCTTCGTCCCCCCTATGGGGAATGCTCACCGAGACCCAACCGTTCGACGGGCGACAGATCTTAGCGTCCCAACCGCCCTCAGGAGGATGCGGCGGCGGGTTGCCGGGGAAACGCAGGATCATCTTCAAAAACTCAGGGTCGATCTCGCCGTGGTAGTTATTGAGCATGTCCCAAAACAGCATGTTTCTCGGTGACGAGTACGGATCGTAGCCGCCGTGTTGTTTCACGAACTCCCCGAACTTCGTAACGCCCATGTCCTCGTGCAGGTAGGTGTTGGTAGAGAACAGGAAGTCGTTCTCTCCGAAGTCGCCTGAACTCCGAACCGCCTGAACGGCTGCGGTCTTTTCTACCACGAAGGAGTTGTGCTGTTGATCAACGAAGTGGAAGTTCTCGGGGAAGTTGATCGGGAAACCCGTCATCATGTCACGCGCGTCGATGGCATTGTCCGCGAAGCGAATGATGTGTGGCAACGCGTTGGCCCAGCAGAGACCATAGTCGTAGTCTTCCTCTCTGGGGGAGGCGCCGCCCCCGCTGTTGCCGATGAACATGCCGTTGTCGTTGATGTAGAAGTGCTCGCCCATCTCACCCGCGACGGCGCCGCACATATAGTTGTGTCCGTTGTCGGGATACGCGACGATGACCACGGCGCGAAAAGCTTCTCCTCCTCCGTCTACGGTGTCCAGGCCGATGAGCCGACCATCCTTAGTTGCGCTTCCCCAGGCGGAACAGACCGAACAACTTTTCCTGGGTGGCAGATCGCGTTGCTCGGCACCGTTCGGGAGGTGCGCGGTGGCGGGATCGGGCAGGACACAGTTCATCATCAGGGCGTCTTCATACGAGACGTCGTATCCGGCGGCGGTAGCGCCAGCCGCCATGCCCTTGACCATCTCGATGATCTCCGGAGTGTGCCGCTCGATGTAGTACTGACTGCCCTTGAGACCAGTGATGACCTGATCGTGGCTCATTCGCTGGAGGGCGGATGCCCATGATGACTCAGCGTTGAGGTGGATGTGCGCCGCCGCCTGCTGGCCGTATTGGTATCCCATCTCGTAATCAGAACCGCTCAGGAACACGACCGGCAAGATGTCGGGCGGCAGCAGGTGCCTATCCTGCGCGCCTGGTATCCGAGCGAACGCGATTGGTGAGATGTCCCCCAGGCCCACTCCTGCCACTCCCGCTACTCCCATACTCTTCAAGAAGTCCCTGCGATCAGTCTTCATGAGTGACGTCCTCTATGCTGGTGAGTCGCACGCATCACTTGCTCAGAATGAGTTGTTGAACCGAACCCAGAGATCGTCCCCGAGTTGCCAGTATCGCTCGACCGTGCGGTTGGCCAGGCCGTGCGTGTATTCTGTCAGAAAAGCTTCAGCCAGGGCTGGATCCCTCTGGTAGAGAGCCAAAGCCTCTTCTTCCAGCGAAGCCTGCCTCGCGAATGCCTCGTTCTCGATTGGCTCCCAGACATCCTGAATGACTCCAACCATTTCCTGGTAGCGGAAGTAGGAGAGTTTGCTCGCGCGCCTGAATGCCCACCATGCACACTCACGGCTGAATTCCCTGCGCCCGTCCACCATATACGACTCCGGCATCTCAGAGATGCCGATGTAGATGGGGAGATGCGGGGTAGTCACGGGATTGTCGTAGCCCAACCAGACGACGCCACCTATCGGGTCGGGAAGCCAATCACGCGATTGAGTTACGGTCAAATAGGTGGCGGCCGGCGAGGCGATCGTGCGCTCGCGATCTATGCCCAGAAGCTGCCTCGTGTCGGCGCTCATGAAGGGGTTGGCCACCGGGCTCTTCACCGTCTGGCCGTCGCGGTTCACTACGGTCAGCCGCCTGGTCATATCGTACGGCGTATCGGCGTAGTAATCTCTGAAGATCGCGAGCAGGTCCTGCACCGTGACCTGGTCATCGGGCCTTACGGAGAGGGGAAAGTTCTCGGCGTTCGGGTCAAGGCC
>JBDGYW010001112.1:0-2574 GCA_039588935.1 Gemmatimonadota bacterium
TTTGCTGTGCTCGACCGACACATACTGGCGTGGCTGCGCGACCGCGGCCACGACGTGCCAGTGAACACGCCGCAGGACTACGACCGCTATGCGGAAATCGAAAAGACCGTACTGCAGATCTGTCAGGACGAGCTGATTGCTCCGATCGATCTCGATCACAGGGTTTGGTTAGAAAGGAGACGCTAGTGGGTGAAACCCATGTCAAGATCATCCCTGCGCTGGATGATCCCAAGATTGCGGCGGCGGCCGCGGAAGCGCTGGACCGCCGGAACGACGCAGACTATGGTTGCTACATGGCGCTGCGCGAGCTGCTGGAGTGCGATGATGTCGCACCCAGTTCTGCCAGGGACGAAGCACAGGAATGTGTCAATCGCCGTGAAGCGGCGAACGAAGAATTCTGCCTGTTGATCTCCGGTCACAAGGATCCGAGCTGATGGGACAGGGCGACTACCCCGACGGGATGTGCTACCACTGCGGCGCGAAGCCGTTTCGCGAAGGGCCGGCAGGCTATGCAATCTGCAAATGCTGCCACGACAAGCTCGAGACGGCGGCGCAAGAGTACGCTGAGAAGCAGGAGCTTATACGGCTCAGAGAATTTGCGGCGCAGATCGCGCGAATGAATTACGACGGCGAAGAGCGTGAAGATGATGAAGATTTCATCATGGAGAACGACGACGCCGTCACCACGCTGAGCATGCTCATTCGCGAAGCGCGTGAGCACATTGGAGAGACGACATGAAGATCGCTTTCATGGGCGATACACATTTGCATCCACTGATCTGGGAGTCGCAGAGCCGCATCCGCGGTGACGCCTACGAAGGCTTCCGACAGGTGGTGGAACACACGCTGAAGCACGCGAACCTGCTGGTACTTGCCGGTGACATCTTCGACCGGGTCAACCCGGACTCGGAGTCCGTCAAGTATTTCCTGGATCTGATCCAGAAGCTGCGTGACGCAAACATCCCGGTCATGGCTGTGCAAGGGCAACATGACCGTTCGACGCCACCGTGGCCGTGCCTGCACGATTGGGTGCAACACATCCACGGTAAGGTGGTGGAGCTGGAAGACATGGAGGTGACGGGCAAGGTCAGGATCATCGGCTTTGACCAGTCGTCGTCCGATGATCTGAAGGCCAGCCTCAAGGGCATCGGCAAGCGCAAGAAGGAATCCCACCCGGAGATCATCGTCTTGCACCAGATCGCGCAGGACGCGATCGATATCGAGACGGATAAGGGCAAGGCGTGGGACTTCGAGAAGGAGTGGCTGCCTTCCGGTACGAAGTTCGTGATGCTGGGCGACAACCATGAGCCCATCAGCTTCGAGAACGACAACGGCACCAAGTGCGAGTACTCCGGTGCGACGCACATGCGCAAGATCGATGAGCCGCGGGAGCACAGCCTGCCTATTCTCGATACGACCACGTGGACGGTGGAGCGGTTTCCGCTGCTCTCTCGTCCGGTGATTGATCTGCGGGTCATGACCGAAGAGCATCTCGAAGATGCGTTGGAGAAGATCCGTGCAGCGGGACTGTCGGAAGAGCTTGCTGTGTCCATCCGCACGCCGCTGGTCTACGCTCAGTGCTACGACCAGGTGATGGACGGCATGATGCGGCTGCGCGAGGCGGCAGGCCGTCGGGAGTTCCCCATCAAGGAACGGGTGCTGGCGTCCGGGACGATGGTGATCGACGGCGAGCCTATCGAGATCGAGAACGTGACGCTAGAGGGCTGCCTGCGCAAGCTGGTTGACCCGGAGACACACTCCGACCAGTACAGCTTCATCTTGCAGTTGCTGCAGGATGAGGACACACGGCGCGTGCTCGATGCGCTGCGCATAACGCTGGGGATCGAGGAGGCGGCATGAGGCGCGCCGACTTGGAAAACCTGTCCGAGGAGGTAAAGCCTGTCGCTTTTGCTCTGTGGGATATTTCTCGTTCCACAGAGGTGATGCTGGATATCAGGCTGAAGGCGTTCATCAAAGAGTTACGTGCTGTCCCGGATGATTCGTTGCAAGCGGTCATGAACATGACGGCGATACTGGCGAGTGATCCTGATAAGCCATACATCGCGATGGTTGTGGCGGAGATCGACAAGCGCGCCGGCCTCGGGGACTGGGATGTTGACTTCAGACCGGAGGGCATCAAGTTTTGGAAGATGGAAGAGGGCCGGGAGAAAGTGTGGCGCCCGCGCAGTTCAGGCTAGAGCGTAGCGTCCACGAACTCACAGACGGCACGATGGTCTGCTGGGCCGACAAAGATAAGCCAGCGGGATCGGGCAGCTTCCTTCGGGTCAACAGCAAGTATGTTTACCTGGCCGGCGGCGAGCTCCGTATCCTGAGCAAAGAGATGGCGTTGGAAGTGCGCAACGCTATTCAGATTGCCTATGCAATGCACGAACTGTTGAAGGTGCGGCCGGATCGTACCGACCTGCCGAACGACTACGAACTCTGGCACTCTGTGTGCCAGGTCGAGAACGAAGAGGAATAGGAGGGACGCATGTCTCAACCGCAGATGACAGAGGAGGCGCTGCAGCAGCGGCTCCTGGAGAAAATGCAGCAGATCGGCTTCGCCGGCTTGCT
>JBDGYW010001113.1:0-2570 GCA_039588935.1 Gemmatimonadota bacterium
CTCTGTCTCGTTCACCTTGAATCATGATAGAAGCAAGCGAGCGAACGTGTTCGAGCGTTCTAGTTTGTAATTCCATGCCGGCGGCTCCAAAGTAAGGTAATTCCGATCGAGAGTAAAATCAAAGCGGCCGGCTCGGGGACGGCTAAGCTCAAAGCCTCTCCCCGTTCGTACCGGCCGCTCTGAAACGCCAGAACCATATCGGACGAATCAAACAACGAGTCGCCCGTCCAGTCGCCTTCGGGCCAACTGGCGGGCGACTCGTTTTCGTAAAGGCCCGCCGAGAATACGCGGACCAGGTCGGACGAATCGAAGAGGCCATCAAGGTTGACGTCGCCCGTGAGCCTCGACGGACTCACGGGCGAGACGTCAACCCGGGTCGCGGCGACAGTTCCATCGTAGGTCTCGCTGAAGTGGTCGAGTGGCCAACGGACCAGCGCGGGCTGCCCCTCGCAGAGGACCCAAGCCCCGCCGGCGTATTGATGAACGGCGCAACCGAGCCCCGGGGTCCAGGGGCCGGGAGGGTTATCTTGTCCCGCTATCCCGTCGATGGGCCGCGGAACAAAGAAGCCCCAATCGATCATTGTCCCGTCCCAGTCGTCGGGGATATCGTGTCGAGAAGTTATGGGACGACCGAAAGACTCGTTATCCCAGGAGATCGCCTCTGGGTCGCCGGTGAAGGCGAACGCGGGCCACTCGCCCCCGAGCGGCGGCAGCCACCAGGCGTTGACGCTGGACACGTCCTCCCACACAACGGGGGTGAACGTATCGGTGACGGTGTTGACGACGCCGACGAAGCGGAACCGGGACGGGTTCTCCCACGTGATCGTGTAGGTGGCGGTCGTCGCGGCGGCGGCGAGTAGCAGCGCGGTAGTCATTGGTCCTACTCCGTTGATACGTCTGTCTGGCGAATCTCTGCGCCCAGATTGACGTATTGCGAGGCTATAGATCGGCCAAAGTAGTTGTTTGCGTCGATACTCATATCGTGCTCATACGGCCAAACGATCTTGATCTTGTATTCGAGCATGTCCTCGACGTCTGAAGTGTGTTCGAAGTCTACCGAATAGTTCTTGAGCCCGTCGTATGTGGAGACGTACTCCCAACCGGAAGCCGTCTCGTTCTCGCCTGAGCCGTTAATGAAACAGTACGTCGAGTAAACGGTCCACCTATCTTTGACCGGATCCCACGTCGCTGTAATGGACGCTTTTTCCGGAGTCCATTGCGCATACCACAAACTTACGTGGATGTAGTCTGGGGCGTCGATAAAATTGTCTCCCGATGTTGACGAGAAACACTTATCGATCTTCACCGTCGCCTGTACAACTTTGGTCTCTAACCCCTGGTACCCCGTCGGTGAAAGATACCCCCACGACATCATACACGGTCGGCTTTGAGCGTTCCCGACGTGATACACGTCGTCCGCTGCAATATCCAAGTCGCACTGTGCTGTCACATCTCCGCGAAACAGAAACTCATCACCGTTGATAGTGTCAGACTGAGTCCAGGCACCAATACCTTCTACCTCACTTCCAGAGTTCGCTACCTCTGCTCTCTCCATATTCATGTGAGAGCCGGTCTCGTCGCTCCAGGTGTCAACTCCGGTCGTGGGGTCGCGTTTGACTTGATTGTAGTTCTGTTGATTTACCGTCAGATCCGCCTCGCACTCGATATAGCACGAGCCGGAATTTTGCAGCGACCAACCAAAATCTGCGGTCGTTGCGGCAGCGGTGAGTAATAGTGTTGCGATTCCCATAGTCAGTTCCCCTCTCTTCGGGTCCACAGTGGCGTGAGATCGTTAATGGTCAGGGCAATGCTAACGTCATTTTTTATCACCCCGACCGGTAAGGAATCAATCAGTGCGTGCAGCACTGCTCTTCTTGCTCGATCGTCGTTGTCGGAAGCCGGTCTGATTTCTCCTCTTCTGTGACGAGTTTTCTCGTCGAATTGGATAGCCGCTCTGTAGGTGAACCAGAACCGCGGCCGCGTGACCGTTTTTGGTTTCGGTTCTTCATCGCGTTTGCGTTTCATTTACTCACCCCTCCCGTCGTTGATCTCATCAACCTTCCGCACGACTTGACACAAAAGGCCCAGCGTCCCGATGATCAGGCAAGCAAGGCCAAGTCCAAGTCCGAACTCTAAGAGCCAACCCATCTACGTCTCCTTTTCGTTCATACCTCGCTGGAGTTGATAATAGGCGTTTCTGTATTCGCAGACCGCGGTCCATTATTACTCAGGACCATGGTCCAAAACAACCCCGGTTGCGTGATTATTTTCGCATTTCCCCTGTTGACGGCCCAGCTTTTCATGGTAGTCTGGAGCCATGAGAAAAAGACACCCCCATCCGTGTGGGTGTCAAATGTTCACTACCCCAGAGAAGAGATAGCGATGAGATAGGAGAGAAAAGAGGAGGTCGGCGGGGTGCCCCGCTCCTCCTGGGCTTCAGCTCGGGCTTTGGTTTGACGGCCGGCTCGGGCTGAAAGAACGCATACTCGAGACGCCCCGCCCGCTTAATAGTAGCAAGGCGGGGCGGGAGTGCAAGCCCCTAAATGCCTCCGCAGCTCTTTTTTGTAGAC
>JBDGYW010001114.1:0-2567 GCA_039588935.1 Gemmatimonadota bacterium
CCCCGTGGCGACCCCCCTGGTGTCCGCGCCAATTATGACCTCCGGCTTTTCCGCGAAGATTCCGCCGCCGGCGCCAAGGAATACCTTAATCGATCCCCGACTATAGCCCAGGTTCGCGACGACCAGATCGGGCAGACCGTCATTGTTGAGGTTGGCTGTCGTGATAGCGATCGGGGTTGCTCCGGTGCGACTCTGACCATTGAACTCGAAGGTGCCGTCTCCGTTTCCGAGATAGGTGTGCAGATTGGTCCCGGAGGCGGCCGTCACGAAGGCGAGATCGAGATTGTCGTCTCCGTCCCAGTCTCCCGATGTGATCGCGCTCGGTCTCCGCGGCAGATCGTCCACCATGACGAATGTGCCGGCAGGTGTGCTCAGGAAAATGCCGGTGCTCCGGATGCTGCCCCTCCCCTGGATGGCGACCACATCGGGAAGCCCATCCTTGTTGAAATCATTGATGTGAACCGGGAACGGCCCAGTACCTGTTTCGAGCTGCACGATGTCCCGAAACCGACCATCCCCTAGGTTGAGCCGAACGCCGACGTCTACACGGGTCGCCACTGCAATGTCGTGCTTTCCGTCGCCATCGAGATTGGCCACAATGACCTTGGAGGGGATACCTCCCACCAGCACTCGTGTCCGCGGGGAAAAGAAGCCATCACCCTGCCCCTTGAGAACCGAGGCCTCGCGTGAGGATTCGTTGGCAACAAGGATATCGTCCTCGCCGTCCCCATCGCAGTCGGCGACATCGATCGAGACAGGATCGGGCCCGGCTGGTACTCGCAGTTCATCACTGAACGTCCCATCTCCATCCCCGAACAGAACGGCGACCTCGTCGTACCACTTGAGCGTCAGCGCCAGATCGTCGCGATCATCTCCATCGAAGTCCGCCACCCCGACCTCCCCCAAGCCGCCCACTCCCAGTCCGAACCGCGGCAACGGCATGAATGTCCCACCGCTGGCGCCGATGAGAATCGACACATTCGCGGAGCCCACGTTTACCACCACCAGATCCGTCTCTCCGTCGTCATTGAAGTCTCCAGGCTTGATCGATCGCGGGTTCCTGCCGACAAAATAGCTTCCACCGTCATCGAAGCTGCCGTCGCCACGTCCGATACCGATCGAAACGGTGCCAGTGAACGGAAACCCGAGATCATTCCCAACGGCGAGATCTGCTCCCGCGGCGCCGTTGAACTCACCGATGACAATGACAGCAGGTCTGCTGCCGAGAAAAAACCGGGGACGCTCCTCGAAGCTGCCATCGCCACGCCCGAGCAGAACGCTGATATCGTTCGAGTCGTGGTTCGCGACGACGAGATCCAAGTGATCGTCCCCGTTCAGGTCGTCGAGCGCGACGCTCCAGGGAGCGGAGCCGACGGGGTAGTTCACGGCTTCACTGAACTCACCTCCCGCGAGCCCGATGAGGATCGACAAGTTGTCCGAATTGCGATTGGCGACGGCAAGGTCCAGGATGCCGTCTTCGTCGAAATCCCCCGCAGCCAGGGCCCGCGGATGACTCCCGGCAGCGTAAACCCTGTTCGGGTAAAGAGGAGAACCTGAAAGATCACTGCTGAAAGCGAAGACCGCGCCGACGAGGGAGACGAGGAGGAGCAGGCGATGACTCATATCGATCCTTTCCACAAACACCAAGCTCGTACAACGAAAGTTTGCGCGCGGGCGTGTGATTCGCCAACGGGTGAACTGAAGCTCGCGCGATTTTCTCTTACTATATCACCTCTCGGCCGATTCTCCGCGTCAATGGGTGACTTCTCAAGGTGTCCCTACCTCCATGAGAAGGCCACTTTCTGTCAAGGTGTAGTGGTGTAATGGTCCAGCGAATCTTGCAGTCTGAACCTGCCTGTAGCTCGTTCCCCAGCAAGCAATTATCCTACCTCCGGACGGATCCTTCTCGCTATCCTTCCGGAGGCTGCTCATCGCCGCTCACCAACTCATAACCGCTCGATTGGCTCTCGGAACGCGCGTAATCACGCCGGATCGAGTTTTTAGCAAGGACACCGTGGGATCCGGATCCCTCCCCCGCAGGTATGCTATCGTCATGGGACATTCAGAGGCCGGGACCGGCGGACGCTTGCCGGGCGCCAGGCCTCCAGAGGAGGATCGACGATGAAGAAACTAGCCACGGTTTCTCTGGCGTTATTCATCGCAAGCGTCCTGGCGGGATCGGTCGTGGCTGGCGAGAAGACCGTCACGCTCGAAGGGGAGTTGGCCTGCGCCAAGTGCATTCTGAAAGAGGAGGGGTTGGACAAGTGCCAGAATGTCCTCGTTGTCGAGACCGATGGCGAGAAGACGCACTACTACTTGGCGGAGAACGAACCCAACAAGGAATTCGGCGACGTCTGCAAGGCCGCGAAGCAGGTCAGCGTGACGGGCAGCGTGAGCGAGAAGGACGGCAAGATGTGGATCGCCGCGACCGAGATCGTTCCCATGAAGAGCGAGGGTTGATCGGATCCGCCAAACCTAGACAGGAACATCACACGCCGCCCCCATTGCGGGACGGCGTTTTTTTATAAACGCTTTCTGTGGTGGTCCAGCGCATCCCATGGTCTGAA
>JBDGYW010001115.1:0-2566 GCA_039588935.1 Gemmatimonadota bacterium
CGGACAAGCTGAGGAGCTATGGTGCTGCTCACCTGAACATCATGCCTTCCGTGAACCATGACACGCGACGCTATGCCAACAATCGAGCTGAGGTGTCGCATCAGCCGACGCGACAACGAGAACGTTTGATGCGAGGGTGCAGATCAGCTGGACAAGCACAGCGATTTCTGACGGTTCACGGGGCGGTCCAGAACCTCTTTAGGCTGGGACGGCATCACCTGCGATCGGCGAACTACCAGTTGCTACGCGACCGCTCCTTCAAAGAATGGAGTGCGGCTACGGCTGCCTGAGCAAACCCGGCCACCCCCAGCTTCGGCTTCACCCGAGGACCATTAAGTTGACAATACCCTCGGTACACATCTCTGAGCAGTAGGTGGCCCCCCCCGTCGAAGCAGTAGCCGCAGGATGGCTGCAACTGCCACTCTAATGATGCGTGGATGCATCGCGTGGCCGGTTGATGGATCAATCATGGACTCGCATGGATTCGTCGGTAACCATTCGCCATCGGATCAAAAGCAGACCCGCCTAATTCGGTTCCGATCGATCCGCCCGGATGGCCTCGGCTCGCTCTTCCATCGAAGCAGCTTCCGCGATCCGACCGGCGTTCCGCAACATGGCGGCATAGTCCGTCAGGGTCTCTGCAATCGCAGGGTCATTCGCCCCGAGCGCTGATTCACGAATTGCCAAAGCTCGCCGATAATGTGTTTCAGCCTCAGCAAACCGACCCTGGTCCCGATAGACGTTCGCCAGCGCGTTTAGGGTAACCGCAACCGACGGATGACCTGGCATCACTCTTTCCTTTATCGAGAGCGAGCGCAAGAAATACTGTTCCGCCTTTTCGTAATCGCGTTGGACCCAGTAGGTCTCACCTAAATTGTTGAGAATAGCAGCAACGTACGGGTGGTCTGGCCCCAGTGTATTCTCCCAAATCACACGGGCTCTATCGTATTGCCGTTCGGCTTGTTCGTATTCACCCTGGCTCCAGTACAATACACCCATGTTGTTGAAGGCCTCGGCCAAGTCGGGGTGATCGGGACCGAGCACCTCTTCTCTGATGGCCAATGCCCGTTGCAGATACGGTTCAGCCGTAGCGAGCTCTCCTTTCCTCCAATATAGAGCACCGAGATTGCTCAAGCTGAGCGCAACGTCTTCGTGCTCAGTGCCCAACACCTGTTCGCGGATCGCGAGTGCTCGGAGCAGAAGTGGCTCGGCCTCATCGTACCTGCCTTGTTCGATGTAGTTGCCACCCAGTGTGCCAACGCTGCCTGCGACCTCGATAACATCCGGCCCAAGTGCAGCTTCCTTGATCGCGATTGCTCGCAAGAGAAGCGGTTCCGATTCGGCGAATCTGCCCTGTTGTCCGTAGACCACTCCAAGGCTGTGCAAGCTTTCGCCAACGTTGAGATGATCCGACCCCAGTTCCCGTTCGCGTATGCCCAGGGAACGTTGCAGTAGATCAGCCGCCTGATCGTAGAGCCCGATCGATCGATACACGTTCCCCATTGTGGCCAACATCCGTGCCTGGACAAGTGGTTGGGCGGACAACTCCTCGGTTACTTGCTCGGCACCTCGATCGAGGATCTCTCTTGCAGTAATGCTGTTACCCAGTGCTTCACTCGGATCGGACACCTCGAATAGACCAATCAAGAAGTCGGACACCTGCCTCGCTGTCTCGGCCTCCCTCTCGGCTGCACGCTCAGCTCTGGTAGCTCGGACCATACCGGTGGTGGCGAGGGCTACTCCCATGACGAGAGCGAGCGCCACGGAAAGGGCAGCGACTACACCTGCCTTGTTGCGCCGGACGAATTTACCAAACCGATACCGTGTACTCGGTGGGTGTGCGAGTATTGGCTCGTGATCCAGGTGCCGTTGAATGTCCAGCGCGAGTCCGTTGGCGGTCTCGTAGCGCCGCGCCCGGTCCTTGTCCATCGCTTTCAGTACGATCCAATCCAGATCGCCTTTGAGTTCCCTGCGCAGACCACTTGGGTCTGTGCTACGGAGGGTCGCCAGGTGGTTGGCCTTGCCCACTCCACTGAGCTTGGCACTTGGTGTGGGAGTGAGAGTCTCCCGGTTGATGAGCCGAGCGATGAAGACCTGGAGACCTGCTTCGTGTGGATCAGCCGGGAGTGCCCCCACAAGCAACTCGTACAGCATCACTCCGAGACTGTAGATATCGGTCCGTGTGTCTACATCAAGACCTGACATCTCTGCCTGCTCTGGACTCATGTACGCGGGTGTTCCCATCGCCACACCGTAGAGTGTCACGAGCGTCTTTTCCGTGAGCCGCTGGCCGATCGCTTTCGCGAGCCCGAAATCGATGATCTTAGGGACCGGCGCTCCGTCTTGTTCCGTTGCCAGGACATTCGAGGGCTTGAGGTCGCGGTGAATGACTCCCTTCTGATGCGCGTGTTGCACCGCTTGGCAGACCGGGATGAATAGCGCCAGCCGTTGAGCGGTGGATAGCCTATTGGCATCGCAGTATTCGTCCAGGGAGATGCCCTTCACACGCTCCATCACGAAGTACGGGCGGCCAGTCTCAGATATTCCTGCATCCAACACTCTGGCG
>JBDGYW010001116.1:0-2563 GCA_039588935.1 Gemmatimonadota bacterium
GCCGTCGCCGTCGGTGTCCAACTGGTGCACGTTTGCGAAATACATGCAGTTGTCACAGGCATCGCCATGCATGTCCAGATCATGATTGGCCTGATCCATGTTCCAGACGTGAGGACAATTGTCGTCCTCATTGGCGACCAGGTCGCTGTCGGTGTCGTAGCGGCCGTCGGGCAGCAGGAAGCCCTGGCACCAACCACCCTCGCAGATTCCGCTCAGGCAGTCTGTGTCATACAGACACGACAGGGCGCCTTCGCGGGCGGCGAACTGGTACGGCTGGCCGGAATCACATGAAATGAAAACGACGGATAGCGCCAACAACAATACAACCGCACTACGATAAATCATCCCGCCCCCGTCTCCTGCGGATCGACAAAAGCAAACAACCAACTGCAAACAGGACCAGGCTGGTCCCCGAACCGGTGCTGCATCCGCCTTCCTTGGGCTCGACCGTCAGGGTGAAGATCGACTCGGCTACGTTCTTGTCAGGGTAGAGGTGGTCGGGGAAAACCAGCCGGGCGGAGAGCTTGATGGTGTACTCGCCCGGCTCGTCCGGCTTGAACTCCGGGGCCAGTTTTTGGAAGTTCAGGTAGCGAAAATAATAGCTGATGGACACCCAGCCGTTGTAGTGCTCGATCTCGGCCTTGGAGCCCGAGGGGCGCTTCTCCACCACCCAAATGTACTCGATGGCCTGGTTCTCCCGGTTGGCCCACATCTGCAGCGGCACCTTCTCACCCACCTCGGCAAGGAGATCCGGCCCCGCAAAAACCCGCAGGGCGCTTTCGGGGTCCAGGCAGTCATCCAGGCCTTTGACCACGTAACAAAACTCGACGTCGCAAACATCGCCCACACCGTCCCGGTCCTCGTCCCGCTGGTCTTGGTTGGCCGCCCGGGGGCAGTTGTCGAGATCGTTCAAGAAGCCGTCGTCGTCCACGTCCGGGTCACAGACGTCGCCCAACATGTCCTCGTCCAAGTCGGCCTGCTCGGGATTATGTACCAGCGGGCAGTTGTCCACGAAGTCCTGCACGCCGTCGCTGTCCTTGTCGCAGTGGCAACTGGGATCGTCGGTTTGTAACTGCTGCGGATTGTAAGAATACGGGCAGTTGTCCTCGACGTTATCCCAGCCGTCTTCGTCGATATCCGGATCACATGCGTCACCCCAACGATCACCGTCCATGTTGGCTTGGTCGGGATTCCTAACGTGCATGCAGTTATCATTGGTGTTCTGAACCATGTCACTATCGATGTCCTCATCACAATCGTCGCCCAGGCCGTCGCCGTCGGTGTCCAGCTGCAGATCGTTGGCGACGGTTTCGCAATTGTCGCAGACGTTGCCTCTGGCGTCGCCGTCGCGATCGGCCTGGTCGCGGTTCTCCGTGAAGGGACAGTTGTCGAAGTCATCCTCGATACCGTCGCCGTCGTAGTCTTCCCCGGAGTCGAGATCCCAGGGAGCCGGGTATTCGAGATCGGAGATCCACTCGCTGTCGCACTCCCAGGAGATATAGGGCGGCACGCCGCACATGATATCGCTGCAGTCCCCCGGCGTCCCGCACAGACCGCCGGTGCATTCTCCCGTCGGTGTGTAGAGATCAGTATCATAGCCCCAGCCCCAGCAGCAGCCGCACTCATCCCCGGCCTGGCCGCAGAGATACAAGGTCAGCGGGCCCAGCTTTTTGTCGTTGTGCTGAATGATGATCTCCGTGTTGTGAACCAGGTTGTCTTCCGGCGAATAACCGACCCGGAGCACGGTACATTCTTCGGGTTCGAGAACGATCAGGCCTTTATCCCGGTCCCAGTTCATCAGGACAAAGGCCGGGGAGGCGTCTCCGGACTCGACTACCGTTTGATCGGGGTAGATCTCCAGATCGAGCTTGCCGCCGTTGCACAGGACGAAGTCAGCCAGATACTCGCTATAGGCCTCCACGCCGCATTGCACCCGGACGTTCTGACCCACCAGCAGCTTCCGTGAAGCCACCTCATAATCACCGCAGCTGTAGAAAAACAACAGGACCAGACAGCATCCCCACTTCATATACCACTCCTTCAATCAGTAAAAACCGAGCAAGAAGCGAGCCATAAGACAATCTATAATGATTTCAAGTGACTAAATGGGGACAGGGCACGAAAAAGTGCGAAAAAGTGGGTACAGGGTACCCCGTTTGGGGGGGAAGTGGGGTTTGGAGTCTACAGTGAGGCGATCTTTTCGAAGCGCTCTTTCAGTTGCTTTCCGCCCTTGAGCTTGGCGCTTCTTATCAGCTTCAGCAGCCGGGCGAGGCGCAGTTTGGCTTTGGGATCGGTGCGCTGGATTACCCGGGTCAGGGCGGTGGGGTCGTAGCCGGCGCAGGCGGAGAGGACGGTGCCCAACGCGTCGGCGGCGACTTGCTGTTTCAGCGGGTGGTCTTTGTGGAGCAGGCGGTGTGCTTCGGCGATCAGCTGGTCGGGATTGTCCTTCAGGGCCGACTTGAGTTCTTTGGCGCCGTGGTCCAACAGGATGTGGGCGATTGCCGAGCCCAGGACGCCGGCCAGTTCGGATTCGTCCTCTAGCTGCTTGAGCAGGCCGTCGGAG
>JBDGYW010001117.1:0-2559 GCA_039588935.1 Gemmatimonadota bacterium
GCAATTCGGCTCGAGCTGGCAGAAAGGGCGGGGAAGGGTGGGCGTGAAGGCAGTGTGTCCATGCAGTTCGAGGCGCCCTCGAGGCGCGGATCCGAATCGGTGAAATTTGTCGAGAAGCCCTGGGCGGAGGACTTCTCATCTTTCCTGGCAAGTAGCCCCAAGAAGGATTGGCTGGTGAGCGCGGCCGACCGTCCTTACACCAGTCACCACGGAGCGAAACGAAGAGCCACGGAAATCGCGGCCTCGCAACTAGTGGGGCATGTTCGTGGCAGCATGGGGCGCACGTCCCCGGGGATCTGGAATCGTTACCGCGAACCGAAGGCAGACTGGCTTAGAGCAAGAATCGGGGCGACACTGCACGGGGGCGGTCGTGTCGTAGACCAATTCGCTCAACGGTACAAGCGGTCTTACGGGGATGTGTGGCAGCACTGGATTCTGGTAGATGGGTCCCCGGAAAACGTGACCCTCCTGGGTAAGAGTATTGAAGCCCAGATGCGATCGCGCAGGACAGCGTGGGCCTGGCGGGGGTTGTCGCTGCTTGGAGTGATGGCGCTGGTATGCCTGGTCTACCTTTTCCTCAACGCTGCCACGCGGGGATACTATGTGTGGTCGCTCAGGGTCGCCGCGGTCGTACTGATCGCCGTCGCTGTGGCATTATTGATGCTTTGGATTTGATGGTGACGAAACAGCATTCGAGGTCTTTGAGATAGCATCAGAGCTCCGTAGAGCACTTGAGAAGTAGGCAAACATGTCGGAACTGACGCAGGCAGACCAATATCTGCTTGACCGAGTTCGCGAGGGCGACTCCGAAGGTTGGTCTCAGCTTGTGGACCGCCACCAGGGGCGCTTACTAGCCTTTGCACGCAGCAGGGCGCCCAACCTGTCCGACGCTGAGGACCTCGTGCAAGAGACTTTTATCGCGTTTCTGAGGGGTTCGGGTACCTTCCGCGGTGAGGCTAGTATCGAGACGTACTTGTTCAGCATTCTGCGGCGGAAGATCGCTACGCAGCTGCGAAACCGGCGCCTGAACGTCTGCACGATTCAGGACACCGTTATACCAGCCGGCAGCGAACGGCTTGGCGTCCGGCCCGCCGCACCGGAACAGACCGCCAGTTGGTATGCCCGTAGGGATGAGCAACACGACCTGCAGTCCGAAGCGCTCGCCCGCGCCCTTCGAGAACTCGTCAAAAGCTATAAGGCCTCGCTGGACTTCAAGCACCTGGAGGTCGTCGAGCTGCTGTTCTACAGTCAGATGCGGAACAAAGATGTCGCCCGCCTGATCGGGCTCGAAGAGAAACAGGTCGCGCTGATCAAACATCGCAGCCTGAAGCGAATCCAACAGCAGGTAGCTGCTGCACTATCGACGTCATCTTCGCCTCCGGCGTCCGACGCGATGTTGACAGAGGTGTGGGAGGAACTCCGCCTGAGCTGCCCAAAGCGCAGCACTATCGGTGGGTTTGTCTTGGGTACGCTGGACTCGCGATGGGTCGAGTACGTGGAGTTTCACCTTCACAAGCTGGGCTGTCGATTCTGCCTGGCCAATCTGACAGACCTGCAGCAGCAGAGCGCGGGACCGCAGCGGCAGCGCGTGCACAACCGGATCATGGAATCCACGGTCGGGTTTCTGCACCGTACATAGCGCCCGGACCGGTACGACCGGATGTATCGCTGCTGGGTTCCCGAATCTGGGGGTGTCTGTAGGTCGTCTTGGGCTTGGGGGGATGTCCCGTCTTACCGCGTCTTTCCGCAATGGCGAAAGGGCGCCTGAGTTAGTCTGTTAATGCGAGGGGTCTGTGCGATAATGGCGGGGTGATCGTAGACGAATGGGCAAACGTAGAGGCCCCGCGGCCGCCTGAACTCAAGCGCGTTACCATCGATCCCCAAACGACGGCATTGCTCGTCCTCGACATCCAGAATCAGAACTGCAACGAGCAGCGCCGTCCTCGCTGCGTCGCTTCCCTGCCAAGAATCCAGGTGCTGCTCAAGGCTGTCAGGGAAAGGGGCATGCTCGTCGTGTACAGCCTTACACGCAGCGCTACCCCGGAGGACATCCGATCGGAAGTTGCACCCTACGGCGATGAACCGATCGTCAAGGCCGGGGTGGACAAGTTCTTCCGCACCGAGTTGGACGAAATCTTGCGAACTCGTGGTATCGAGGCCGTGATCGTTACCGGCACGTCCGCCCACGGGGCTGTGCTTCACACGGGGAGTGGGGCAGCGCTTCGTGGGCACCAAGTGATCGTCCCGGTGGACTGCATGTCTGCTGGTGAGCTTTACGCAGAGCAATACGTTGCATGGCACTTGGCGAATAGCCCCGGAACGCAGCAACGGGTTCTGCTGACGAGGAGCGAATGGATACAGTTCTGAATGGATGTGGGGTCCGCCCCTGGCGACAGGATAGTATGATCTGGGTACTTCCAATGCCAGCGGGTACGGAGTCAAATGAGTGACCTGCTCCCCGAAGACTGGTCCAAGTTGAGTGAGAGTCTCAGCCGACGACAGGGTCGGAAGGAGACTCGGATGAAGCGGTTTACGCCGGAGCAGATCGTCGCGAAGTTG
>JBDGYW010001118.1:0-2558 GCA_039588935.1 Gemmatimonadota bacterium
GTTTCGACAGACAGGCTGTCGATCTCTCGCCTCGTCAACACATCTCGTGAGCCAGACGTGCTGCCGCTGCCGGTCCCAGCCGTCGCACAGGCCAACATGGCTCCCAAGGTCATGGTAACGAGGATCAACGGTCGGTGTGACATTTCACCACCCTCATGCGTTTTTGAAGTGGTCGAGGCGCGCTCAGCAACCTCGATGAATATTACATACGCGAAGTCCGGGTATTGGTTCCGGCCGTGGCTTGCGCTACTCTGGGTTGGTCACAATTCGCTTGAGTTTTTTCGATCCAGGATGCGGAAGTCCGGTTGGACACCGGCAACCCGATAATGCAGAGTGAATGGCAATGAAACATGTGAGACAGTCTTTTATGCCGACCCTGAATGTGACGGTTCGCGCCTCATGACGTTCATCGATCGCGCAAGGATCCGCGTGACCGCCGGTACGGGCGGCTCGGGCTGCACATCGTTCCGTCGCGAGAAGTTCGTGCCCAAAGGCGGGCCGGATGGCGCCGACGGCGGCCGTGGGGGCAGCGTCTACCTGAAGGCCGATCGTCACCTTCGCACGCTGCTCGACTACCGCTACCGCACCCACTGGAAGGCCGAGCGCGGCGCGCACGGTCAGGGGGGGAACAAGACCGGCAGATCCGGTGCGGACGAATGGCTCGAGGTGCCTCCGGGCACTGTAGTGCGTGATGCGGATACCGGCAAAGTACTCGGTGAACTCACGGAGCCCGGCGAGGTTCTGTGCGTTGCCAAGGGTGGGCGCGGCGGGCGGGGCAACGCTGCGTTCGCGACCTCGACGCACCAGGCGCCCCGTGAATGGGAGCCGGGCAAAGAAGGGGAGAGCCTTCACATCGAGTTGGTCCTGAAGCTGATCGCCGACGTGGGGCTCCTCGGAGAGCCAAACGCGGGAAAAAGCACACTTCTCTCAGTGGTGTCCGCGGCACGCCCCAAGATTGCCGATTATCCGTTTACCACGCTGGAGCCGAATCTCGGCGTTGTGGGTCTATCTGAGAGCCGGTCGTTCGTGATCGCCGATATTCCGGGAATCATCGAGGGCGCACATTCGGGAAGAGGGCTGGGCGACAAGTTCCTGCAACATGTGGAGCGCACCAAGGTGCTGGCCTATCTCGTTCCGATCGACTCAACCGATCCTCAAGCGAACTACGATATGCTCCGTTTCGAGGCGGGTGAGTACGACGCGTCGCTGGTGAACAAGCCCCACGTCGTGGCGTTGACGAAGGTCGATCTGCACCCTCTTGAAAACGAGATCCCGACGATCGCCGCCCCCGACGCAGAGGCTGTGTTGATCATTTCTGCAGTGACGAAGCAGGGCTTGCTGGAGCTGAACGAGCACCTCTGGCAACTCCTCGCGAGAATGGAAAGCGAACAGTCTGATCTAGAGCCGCCCTTGTGAGGCAGGCGGACGTCCCGTATGTGACACTCGCTCTGGTCCCGGCCATCGGGCGAGCGCGATTGGATGTGTTGTTGGCGACGTTTGAGTCTGCAAAGGCGGCGCTCAGCGCAAGCCAAAAAGACCTCGAGCGTGTGCCAGGCATTTCCCGGGCGGCGGCAACGGCGATCAGGGACGCAGACCTAGGTGCAGGTGAGAAGGTTCGCGACCGTGCAGAGAAACTGGGCGCATTTGTTTTGGTGCCGACTGCAGTCGAGTTCCCGCCGATGCTGCGCGATATCCCCGATGCCCCGACACTGCTGTTCGCGCTCGGCCGTCTCGAGATGTTGGCGGCCGACGCCGTCGGGATTGTGGGGAGTCGCTCCCACACGAGGTACGGCGCCGCTGCATGTCGCCTTTTCGCCGGCGGGCTTGCGCGAGCTGGGTTGGTTGTGGTGAGCGGCATGGCCAGGGGGTTGGATCGGGTGGCACACGAGACGGCGCTGGAGCAGGGCGGTGGCACGGTCGGAGTTCTCGGAAATGGTCTCGGCGTAGTCTACCCCGCCGCCAACCGTGCCCTCTACGAGCGTGTTGCGAGTGAAGGGTGTCTGTTGACCGAGTATCCACCCGGCGAACGCCCGCACGCCGGCAGCTTTCCACGGCGTAACCGTCTCATCAGTGGACTTTCGCGAGCAACCATCGTTGTTGAGGCAAGAGAGAAATCTGGCGCTTTGATAACGGCCGAGTGCGCGCTAGCACAGGGTAGGGAAGTGCTTGCCGTTCCCGGGCCGATAACGAGCCCCTTGTCGCTGGGGTGCAACCGGTTGATTCAGCATGGCGCGAAACCGGCACTTGGACTCAGGGATGTGCTCGAAGAGTTCGGTCAGGCCGTTGGCGACGCGCCGGCAGTTTGTATTCCAGCAAACCTCACCAACGCGGAACGTGATATACTCGACATACTCGGACTTGGCATCGAGCAGGTGGACGACGTGGCCACCCGATCCGGCCGGGGGGTTAGCGAAGCTTTGGCGGTTCTAACTTCGCTGGAGATACGTGGACTGGTGACTCAGGAACCCGGCAAGCTGTTTCGACCCGTGTTTGGCACCGTCGGTGGATAGTAGGGGAGCGTTGAACACCCAATACCCAACATCCAGCGCCCAACGGGA
>JBDGYW010001119.1:0-2553 GCA_039588935.1 Gemmatimonadota bacterium
GGAGGAGCAAGCTACGCATGCGATGGCCAGCCCAGCGGTTCCTGATGAGGATCGTGACAGCAAACGAGATCTCCCGAAGGCTCCGACCAAGCTGCAAGCGCAGAGCAAACAAACCACCTATGCTGAGAAGGCGCCCGAGCCGAAGCGGAGCCTCGCGGAGGAATTGCTGGGTATGCTGCAGGAGCAGGCGAAGCCTGCAGACGTATCGTCAGTACGGCTTCCTGCGGTCGACGACGAAGCCCAATCTCTCGAAACGCTCGAACCGGGCGAGCGTGATAGCCACGAGCGATTCCGCGAACAGTATGTGGAGGAGGAGCCGGTCGAGAGTCCCTACTCCGTCGAGGACGCACCGGCTCCTCGTCCATACGCCATCGACGAGACGCCAGACGAGCGTCCATATATGGTTGAGGAGACCACCACGCCGCAGCCGTACGCAATCTCGGCTACTCCGAGGCGGAGGAAACATCTTTCGCGCAGCGAACTGCGACACGCCTTTGTGATGCGCGAGGTGCTTGGCCCACCCAAAGCGCTGGAAGAATAATCGGTTCCCGAGTCTGCGCTCTGCGGAATGCGATTGCGTGCTTGTTCGGCATCGACGCACCACTCGTCCCTGGCAGCTCACAACGCGCCACTCACCACTGGCTATATTTCCCCCTGACAAATAGAAACAGGTTCTTTATGACTGATACCATAGGTCTGATCTTATGACTGACATGAACGATCTTCCCTACTTCTCCGACGAACATCATCAGGTCCGCGAACTCGTTCGGAACTTCGCTGAGTCGGAAATCCGCCCTGTTGCCGGTGAGTTGGATCGCGAGCACAAATTCCATTGGGAAAATGTGAAGAAGATGGCTGAGCTCGGCTTCCTCGGCATCCCGTGGGATCCGGATTTGGGTGGCGCAGGCATGGACGAACTTTCGTACACAATCGCGGTTGAAGAGCTAGCAAGGATCGACGCTAGTCACTCAATCACGTGTTCGGCCCACATAACGCTGGGCACTTCACCGATCATGGAGTTCGGCACGGAGGAACAGAAGAAGAAGTACGTGCCTCTGCTTGCCTCCGGTCAGGTGTTGGGTGGCCTCGGGGTCACCGAGCCCAATGCCGGCTCAGATGTTGTGGGCCTGCAGACGTTTGCCGAAGACAAGGGTGATCACTATTTGGTCAATGGGTCCAAGATCTTCATCACCAATGGTGGTGTTGGCGAAGTGCTGGTGATCACCGCTCGAACAGACAGGAACCCCGAAAAGCGCAGTGGCGGAATAACCGCGTTCGTCGTTACGAAAGACACGACCGATATGAAGATTACTGAAGAACTTGGCATCGGTCATGCACCCGACCTCGACAAGACTCCAGGTTTCCGGTCGGGAAAAGAAGAATCCAAGATGGGTTGGCGTTCATCCAATACTACTGAGCTGATCTTTGAAGACGCTGTCGTCCCCAAGGAAGACCTTCTCGGAGAGCGTGGTGGTGGAGTGACCGTTGCCTTCAAGACCCTCGACGCCGGGCGCATAGGTGTCGGTGCTCTGGCGCTCGGACTCGCGCAGGGGGCCTACGAAGAGGCCGCCAAGTACACGCTGGAGCGGAAGCAATTCGGTAAGCCCATTTCTGCATTCCAGGCAACCCAGTTCGCTTTGGCGGATATGGCGACGGAGATACAGGCGGCGCGTCACCTGGTTTACCACTCGGCGTGGCTGAAGCAGAACGGAAAAGACTTTGCGACCTTTTCCGCGATGGCGAAGCTCTATGCCTCAGAGGTCTGTATGCGCGTCACCACCAAGGCGGTACAACTCCATGGTGGTTACGGGTATACCACTGACTATCCGGTCGAGCGGATGATGCGGGATGCGAAGATCAACGAGATCGGTGAAGGCACCAGCGAGATCCAACGTCTGGTTATCTCGAGAGACGTGCTGTCTAGGTTCGCATAGTACCAACTGAAGCGTAGGGGGCGGGTCGACGGCAAGAGTGAAAATCGGCTGGCGTACGTCGGAGAAGTGGCTGGGTGGTGAACTGGGATGACAGGATGGTCTCGAACCTGACGCCACTCCGTTCTACACCTCCCTCTACTTTGGCAAACAGGGGCCACTCCCCATCGTGCCGTGGAAGCGAACCGTGTACTCGCGCATCGCCATTGGAATGTCTATGTACTTGGCTCAGAGGATAACGGCGAGGCCAGGTGAGGATTCCACGTTCGTGGTGGAACCGCCCACTACCGCTCGGTTCGGAGTTGGCGCCGAGATTGCGGTAGGGGCTCGCTACCCGGCTGGTAAGGTTCGCCCCTGGCTCGAAGTGCGAACGGGAGTGGAGCGGATCTTGGAAGTAGGCCCGCGATGGGCACGACCTACAATCATGGTCGGGCTCGAACTGGGAGGAAACTAGAGCTGCTTCTGACGTGCTCCCATGAGTTCCAGCAACTGAAATCGATGTCTTTCCGGGTGCATCACCGCGTGTTCCAGCATGGCGTCGACGCAGTAGTTGACTCCCCATCTCGACGAGTACACAGGCTTGGAAAACTCCTCCATCGGGACATTGGCCAACGGTGCGCAC
>JBDGYW010001120.1:0-2549 GCA_039588935.1 Gemmatimonadota bacterium
GACACGGCAGCGCATGTTCGGTGCCGTGCCAAAGGAGTTGATGCGATGAAAGCGTTCTCTGGGTCCGGTCCCGTCTCCTATCATCCCTGGCTTATCAGCGCGCTCGCCCTGTTTTTTCTGACAGCCTGCGCGACCACTCGATTGGCCGAAAAGCCCTCGGATGCCGAGGACGTAGACATCGGTTATGGTACGGTCGACAAGGACCATGTCGTCGGGTCGGTAGCCACAGTTGACACCGAAGACCTGCCGGTGGTGAATTCCAGGACACTAGCCGACATGTTGACCAGGCTCCCGGGTGTACAGGTCCACGAGGAGCCAGGCGGCGGTATAAGTGTGCGGATTCGTGGCGCCGGTTCCTTCCTCGGCGGCGGAGAGGCTCTTTACGTGATTGACGGTATGGTGGTTCCCCCCGGCGGCAGGGGGATCAGCGGCCTCAACCCGAACACCATCGAGTCGATTACCGTCCTCAAAGACGCGGGCGCGACGGCCATTTACGGGAGCCGAGGCGCCAACGGTGTGATCCTCATCAAGACAAAAGGGGGGTCGAAGTAGGGGCGTCAACAGTCGCTTACTACACGGCCTGACCTAGGCTCCCCAGAGCCACTCCGGCAGCCCACCCTCGTAGAATGGGGCTACGCCGTGGACGCTCGCGAAAAACAGTACCGAGGTCAGCGCGTTGAACGCGAAGGTCGTACCGATTCCGATGATTCGGCCTGGTTTCACTCTCGCAGTCAGGACTACCGCTACACCCTGCATCAAGAAGAAGGCGAGCTGGAACCCTTGGACCCTCCCCACCGCGGCGGAGAACACATACTCGTGGAGCAGCCCAGAGAATGCGAAGACTGCTAGAGTCGCTGCCACGGGATGTCTTCGACCGCCAATCGGGCGGAATAGATCCTCGCGCAGTCCCTCACCGGTCCAGCGGTTGTACCTGCGCCAGAACTCTGCGGGTGTCCTCGCCGACAAAGGACGAATCATGGGTTCCGGCGCATAGCCCCCAAGCGCGCGCGCAACGGCAGCGTACGCGCTGAAGAACCCTGAGGCCCCGACGAAGAACGCGGAAGCCTTCAGCACATGCTCAACCGGAAACGGCGTCGAGCCCCAATCCAACTGGAGCAAGATGTTGAACGCCAGAAGCCCAAGTGAGGCCTCAACAAGAGACCTGAACAGTCTGATGCCGTTCTCGCGCGGCGTCGGCTGCCTCTCAAATCCAGTCCTCCGATGCACCAAGGACGCAATATTGGCCAGGAAGCCAAGAAACTCCGCCAACCGCGGGCGCACTGATCGCCCCGCGCCCAGGTGGAGGTCCCACATCTTCAGGACCAGTACGGCGGCGTAGATTGCCATGAGCAAGCGCGCGATGCGCGCGTCGGCTGGGATTATCCAAGGCGTCAACGCCACCAAGACGGCCAGGAGCACGAACACGACGACCCGGACCCTCTCTGAAGCTCGGAGGGCCGGGAAGAACAGAGTTGAGGCGCCGTATGCTAGGCAGACGGCGGCAACAGCGTTCAGGTTCACCGCTGACACTCCTCCTATGTCGCGGTCTAACGGTTTGCGATTGGCCTCCGCTCGCTACGCAATGCTCGGTCATCTCCGACTGCAGTAAGCGCTGGTTAGATGGCCGCCCCCCCCATGCTCGTTCCAAACTCTGAATGAGGTCCAAGCGCCGGTGAGAAAGGGTGCTGCCGCTGTGGCGAGCCGGTCCCTACCTCTTGAGGTGATCGTACTCCGGGTTCACGGGCTCCACACCACGGTCCCGCCAGATGTCCAGCATATACTTCAGGTTGGGGCTGTCCTCCGGGTAACGCCCTCGGTCATCCGTTTCGTCGATCCACCGGGTCAGCAGTCCACGATGTTGTGCCAAGACGTCTCTGTACCGGGGTTCGTGAGCCAGATCGTGGATCTCATGCGGATCGTTCTCAAGATCGTACAGCTCCTCCGAGGGCCTCTCCTTTGACCAGAACCGGTCCTCGACGGGATTGAGTTCTCCCCGGGCATGGAGCCGTCGCATGAGCTGGGTGATCTCCCATTCGTCCCGGTAGTTGGGTTGCATGTAGGGCCGGTCGGGGAAGAAGTTGCGGATATACCGAAACCGCTCGGTGCGTACCGTACGGATACGGTCTATGGTGTAGTCGCAGCGGTCGCGGGCCGATATGACATGATCTCTCGGCTGAAACCCCGGGGCGAATAGATCCCTGCTCTCCATGGAAGTCGGAATCGGGATGCCCGCCAGCGCCAGAGAGGTGGCTGCGATGTCCAGTCCGTTCACGAGATCACTCCGCACTACACCGGCACCGCCGACGCGGGCAGAATCGCCTGCACAACTCATGATCACGGGCACATGCAGGCCGCTGTCATAACAGAACTGCTTGTGCCGCCACAAACGCATACCGTGATCTGAGAAGAAGATGACGACCGTGTTATCCAGCAGGCCATCCTCACGCAGTCCTGCAAGGATCCCACCCACCTTGTCATCAGTGAGTTGGATGCTGTCGAAGTGCTGGGCCCAGTCCTCCCGCACTTCTGGCACGTCCGGGTAGTAGGGT
>JBDGYW010001121.1:0-2827 GCA_039588935.1 Gemmatimonadota bacterium
GAGGATATTTTCTTCGGGTATTGGTCGAAGGTCAATTTCACTTACAATACGGCGACGACTGGGACATTTACTGCGCTGGGTGGCTACTGTAAGCAGACGGCTGCTTGGACGGATGAAGCTTCGACGTTTACCTATAAGTTCCAGGCCCGCAGGATTACCGGGAATACCAACCTTCAGATTTTGACCGAGGGAGCGCCGGAAGGAAACAAGACTCCAGTGACGCTGACTGGTTCCCTGGCATGGTATTCAGTGACGTTCACGGGTGTGGCGGGGACTGAAATCGTCGTCGGGATTCAGGACGATAATGCTGCCGGGCACGGACAGATCGAGATTACGCAGCAGCATGTTTACAGGTCTGATCACGACGGGAATTATCTGTCTACGTTGTCGCAGCCGCATGGCGGACAACGGAACGGAGTGCCAGTATGGCAGTGTGGGAGCGTGAACAATGGATCGTATTACTACGTCCCAGCGGCGAATCGAAACAACGCCCAGCCGTTTACGATCTACGGCAGCTGTTACCTTCGGAATACGGTGACCGGCGACGGCGGAGTCCCTCCCAATGATCGAGCATGGCTTTTCACTGGGAGCAACCCGACGATTTGGGGGCAGATCCTGGCGTTCGACAATACGAACTTGCATCTCGACTCGTATGTTAACCTAGCGCCATTTACTTGGCAGGCCTCCACCGATGTGGTAGCGGCTGGGGCGTGGCATATTTTCACGATTGTGTTCAACGGTGCGTCGAGCAAGATTCGACTGAACAAGAATGCGGAAGTGAATGTGAATCTGCCGGTGCCGCCCAACATGAACACGCTGCAGATCGGGTGCGAGGCGTTCGGCAACGGACGATCCGCGACTGACTGGCACGAGGTGATCACGCGATTCACTGCGGACAACACGGCGACGCAGGACACCTTCATCGATTACATGGCGGGACAAGTGGGGTTGAGCGTATGATAGAAGCGAGTGTCAAACGACAGGATGCCGGATTCACCGTGCTTAGCGTTATGGTAGACGGAGATGTGCTGGAGCTATACGCCCAGGACGGCAGCGTGCGAGAAAAAGATGAGCGGACGCTCTACTGCGCCTGCGGCCAGGAAGTGGAATTGAATTTACCCGCAGAGGATAAGACTCTGCTGGTCTCGAAAGGGAAGTAATTATGAGTAAAATGAAACTGCCGTTGGATCTGACGGAACGCAGCGTAGAGTTCATGGGAGCCATCCCTTGTCCATGTGACGAGACCGATGGACCTCGTGTCCACTTCGAGTGGGACGAGAACTATGACCTCCCTGACCGAGGTGAGATGACAGTCGTTTTTCATGTGAAGCGCCGGGAAGAGCGGATCCGTGACAACGGGAGCAAGCACTATGAGGTTTCCGTGGAGCTGAAGACGATCAAGAAAGTGAAGGCCATCTCCTCAGCTCCGGCGAGCAGCTTCAACGAGGCGGAGAAGGCTCTTGACCAGCTCCGCAAAGATTCTGGAGAATAATCATGTTTCAAGTCACTGACGTATACGACGAGGCCAAGGCCAGCAGCGGTTTCTGCGATGAGCCGAAGCTGTTTCGTTGGATCACTGACGCCATTCAGCTGATCGGCAACAAGTCGGACTTCGACGGGTGGTTGGGGTTCGTCGACATCTGTGTGGACGGTCAGTGCGTGACGTTGCCCCGTGAGGTGGAGAACGTTCTTGGGGTCAACATAGGCGGAACGCCTACGCTGGGCCGCAATCAGCTGTTTAACTTCCATCTGAACGGTCCTGGGGACTGCAACGAGTCCATTGCCTACTCCTATCAGGACAAGGGCTGGCATCCTGTCTACAAGGATATTGTCGACCCGGTCAAGCTGATCGCATTTGTGGACAAGCAGTCGGACGCCGGAACAGAGTTGAGAGTTTATGGCTACGATGAAAACGGACACCCGGTCAGACAGTTCGTCGGCGGACAGTGGCAAGACGGCTACCTCATCCCCACCGTCTACGGGCTCGCCGTGGCGGATGCGGATATGCCGAAGTTTTCGCGCATTACTCGCGTTCGTAAAGGTTTGTCGGACGGCGTTATCAGACTGTCGACCCTTGACGACGCTGGAACTTCCGGCATCTTCCTTGGCGTCTACGAGCCGGACGAAGTCGAGCCGTATTATCGACGTATCAAGCTGGGTAAAACGGCTACGTGGGTTCGTCTCGCGTATCGCAAAGCTGCTCCGACGATAAACAGCAAGTATGATCGGATTCCTTTGAAGAGTCGGCGGGCCTTGCTGCTCGCCATGCAGGCGCTCAAGTATTACAACGAGGTGGACCTCGCCAACGCTACGGCGTTTGAGGTGCATGCGACCCGCCTGGAAAGCGAAGCGAATGAAGTCGCGGAATCTCCGACGATGACGCCGCTACAGGTGGTCGACTTCAACAACCTGCAAGACAAGTGTGATAGGGACATTGTGTAATGGCAACAGATCGAATCGTTGATTATGACGGAACGTTCATCGGAGGAGCCATGAGCTCCACCGACGTTTCGACTATCCCGATGGGCTCCTACGACTGGTCCATGAAGTTGTCGTGGACGGGAACGTCTGGATCTCTGACTACCCGTTCACCGGGGAGTATCGGCTCATGCCGAATGTGCTCATGTCGCCGGACGCCCCGCAGGTGTATTTCCAAACCTGCGAGCAGTCGGTCCAACGCACGGAGCCGACGCTGGAGAGCGCCGTCGAGTTTATCACGCCTAAGAACGTGCTGATCATTCAGGATGGAAAACGGACAGCCCCTGCGTTCTACGATGGGTTTAACTCGGGGCACTCTCGGGATAATGAGTGGGGCATCCCGGTGGGC
>JBDGYW010001122.1:0-2543 GCA_039588935.1 Gemmatimonadota bacterium
CAGGCAACCGATATCGACTTGACAACTGTCCTCGTCGTGCCCGATGACGCTGGTGATTTGGCATTGCTGGTAGGACAGTCCAATCATGAGGCTCCGAACCCCCGATCGGCTATCACGCTGCCGTCTGTGGCAAGAATTGAGATAGGTCCCGACTTCGGCACGAGGAGCAGTCGTTCTACTGTCACGGCCGCGGTAGATGCGGATACGAGCAGCGTTGGAGCGCTCGCCCTCGTCGACTATGACGGGGACGGCGATCTGGATCTTTTCGTGGCGGGTCGATCGTTGCCCGGCGCATACCCGGTCCCAGCCACCTCGCGTCTGTTTAAGAATGAAGGTGGCACGTTCGCCCTGGATGAGTACAATCGTCGCGCTTTGGCAGGGATTGGAATGGTATCAGCCGCGACATTCTCGGACGTTGACGGCGACGGAGATCCGGATCTCCTACTCGCGATCGAATGGGGCCCAATCAGACTCTTGTTGAACCAACGAGGTGTGTTCACCGAGGCAAGCGGATCGTTCGGGCTAGCAGATCACACCAGTCGCTGGAACGGGCTGACGACAGGCGACCTGAATGGAGACGGTCGACTGGATATAGTGGCCACGAGCTGGGGGCGGAACTCCAAACACGATCTGTCTGACCAAACACCACTCGAGTTGTATTACGGAGACTTCGACTACAACGGTTCAATGGACCTCCTCGAAGCGCAGTATGATTCACGTCACGCTGACACTTTTCCTCTGGAATCGTTGGCACGTCTTGCTCCGGCCCTACCAAGACTTCGTCTCCGAATTCCGGACTTCACCACCTATGCTGGTGCAAACATCGAGGAAGTCTTGGGACCTGCGTTTCGCCAAGCTCAGCGCGTCGAAGTGAGATCCTTTGACAATATGGTGTTTCTAAATCGCGGTGACTCATTCGAGGGCGTGCCACTGCCGATGGAAGCGCAGTTCACCCCTGCGTTTTATGCCGGTGTGGCCGATTTTGATGGCGATGGGAACGAAGACGTTTTCCTGAGCCAGAACTTCTTCCCGACCGACCTAAGCACGCCGCGATACGACGCCGGTCGTGGTCTTTTGATGACCGGAGACGGATCGGGAGAGCTCACCACGGTGCCTGGTCAGGTGTCTGGAATCAAAGTGTACGGAGATCAGCGCGGTGCCGCTTTCGCAGATTTCGACGGCGATGCCCGGTTAGATCTCGTCGTATCACAAAACGGAGCGGCGACAAAACTGTACCACAATGTGGGTGCACAAACGGGGCTTCGTGTGCGGCTTGTTGGACCCACGGAAAACCCCTATGCGATTGGTGCCTCGATTCGCATCAAGTACGCTCATGGTCTCGGCCCAGCCCGGGAGATTCACGCTGGGAGTGGCTACTGGTCGTTGGATGGTCTAGTACAGGTTATGGGGTTGGGAGGCACTGCCACAGGTGTCTGGGTACGCTGGCCAGGTGGACAAGAAACCGAGACGCAGTTCGACGCTGACGATGGAATCCCTGGAGCGACTGTTACGATCGAACGGCCCGGCGACTTCTAATCAAGCGTCGGTGAGATCCAGCTTGATTCCGTGGGTCTTGAACGCTACTTGAATGCCTTCCTTATCCACCGCCTTCATGTAGGCCTCGGTGGGATCCACGATCTTGTTTTCGACGAGTTCGAGCAGCGAGTCATTCAGGCTGATCATGCCCGCACGCTTGTTGGTCTGGATTACCGACGGAAGTTGAAACGTCTTGCCGTCTCGGATCAGATTGGACACCGCTGGCGCTGATAGGAGGATCTCGTGAGCAGGGATCCTGCCTCCATCGATCTTTTTGAGAAGTACCTGCGCGATCACTCCCTTGAGTGATTCGGAGAGCATGACTCTTATCTGGTCTTGCCGGTCGGCCGGGAACTGATCGATGATGCGGTCTACGGTGCTCACCGCCGTGGTCGTGTGTAGAGTTCCGAATACCAGGTGGCCCGTCTCGGCGGTCTCAATGGCGATTGCCACCGTCTCGAGGTCACGCATCTCGCCGATGAGGATGATATCGGGGTCTTCCCGTAGCGCAGCTCTAAGAGCCCTCTTGAAGGATTGTGTGTGACTGCCAACCTGTCGTTGAGTGACAATGCACTTCCTGTTGGGATGTACGAACTCGATCGGATCTTCGATGGTGATAATATGATCAGTCCGCGTCCTGTTGATCAGATCGATCAACGCTGCCAGCGTGGTTGACTTGCCGCTTCCTGTCGGACCGGTAATCACCACCAGGCCCTTTGAGAGATGACAGAGTTTCTGGACGTCGGGGCTGAGCCCCAACTGGTCGGCGGTCAAGATCTCGGTCGGGATTACTCGGAATACCGCCGCTACACCCATGCGGTCACGAAGAGCGTTCGCTCGGAACCGAGCCAAGGCGAGTATTTCGTAAGCGAAATCGGTATCGTTCGTTTCGGCAAACTCTTGCTTGTTGCGATCCGGCATGATCGCGAGGAGCATCTCTTCGATGTCTGCGCGTGACAGCGGCTCCGCCCCTTCCTGCGGCAGCAGATCCCCGTGAGTGCGGTAGA
>JBDGYW010001123.1:0-2538 GCA_039588935.1 Gemmatimonadota bacterium
GGCATCCACCTCAGTCGGGTCGGGATCATCCCATTCGGTTCCCAGGTCAGGAGTGAATGTCACCTCTGCCGCTGTCTGGTCATCTGTCCCGGTGTCATCTGGCGTGCAGTCCTGCACAGCTCCGGCCGCATCCACGCCCAGCGGATAATTCCCTGCGCCGCAGTTCGCTCCGTCGCTATGCCCAGCCACGTATGACGAATGATCTACTCCGGGGTCGGTATTTGGAGTGAAGCTCGAGCCGCCCTGCTGTACCCAATTATTCGCGGTCTCGCACAGATAGAACCGCTGGCCGCTCGTGGCATTGGTGTCCATGTACTCATCGCCCACCTCACACGTTCCCGGCAGGCTGGTGGAGTTTGGGATTTGGAGCGTACCGCCACCAAAGTCGAAATCAACGGTGATTACCTCGTTCCCGTAGTCCGTGTCGAGATCGGTGAACGCCGCTGCCGCACTGTCAGCATTCGTAGCCTGTCCGATGTAGCCCGTGCCCGCACCGTCGCAGTAGCAGACAACGAGATCAGTGCCAGCCCGTCCTGTACAGTCTCCGCCGGCGGTGTCATCCGTGCCGTTCGTAATCATGTACGGCCGTCCAGGCATACACGTCGCCGGCAGTGCCGTCCCATCCGGCCAGATGATCCACGGCAGCGTGATCGGCTGCGCAGCCAGCACGGAGCCCACAAACACCGCTGCCAGGAAGATTAGAGCAACTCGTCTATGCGCCATCGTTTTCTCCAAAAGCCGGCATCGGCCGACGCAGTGCCCGCCTCGAACTCGATCGGCCCCAACTCCGTCAAGGTGCCGTAAATCATTTGATGCTGTGGGTATGCTGTCTCTGTCGGGTCAAGCCAGACAAATACATCCCGGCTCCGGCCGCGGCGCTGGTCTATGTCGAACGCAGAAGCCATCACCTCGGCTTTACTGTTCGAGTGAATCGAAAACTCGAGATACCGTGACCGTGGAAACTCTCGCGGATAGCGCGGACCATAGCCGCGCATCTCGAACTCTTCTTCGTCCCATCCGAGCTCAATGTCTCCGAACTGCGCCCCCAGGGCCGGCTCGAACGGACTCACCAGCAACATCCGGCCCGCCCGGTAGAAGGCATTAGGGTGCGTCCCGGCGATGTCGAAACGGTGATATCTCAGAGTGTGACCGCTCGAGTCCCAGTCCACCCAATGGAACCGATCCCATGCGTCAGTCACGCCAGCTAGTTGATGTGAAACAGCCCCCGTGTCATAGGTCGGCGTCGAGGTAGGATCGGTGTCATCGGCCCGGTACTGAATCGTGGTTCCGCTGCCGGCCGTGGCGTACAGCAGACCCGCCGCCTTGACCGCTTGCGATGAGCCAAGGTCGCACTGCACGAATATCCCCGTAGTGTTCGTGGTCTGCCAGACCTCCGTGGGCTGCATCGTCCCCAGGTTGGTGGACGGTGACGTGGCTACCTCGTTCGATTCGGTGAACGTCAGATCGTCGGTGACGAGTGAGAATCCAATAATCATCTCAGCCCCAAAGAGTCAGCGTCATTGCCTTCTCGCTCTGCGTATAGCCAACGATGACGAAATGGCCCGATGAAGTAATGCCCCATAGCGGATTGTCCATATCGGACAAATCGAGACTGACGATATCCAGCAAATCAAACTCATTCGCGGGTGATGGCATCCGAGCCAACGGCACTCGAATCAGCCTACGATCCTCTCCGAGAAGGAAGCGCAGGACGTTGACGCTATCGTTGAACGTCTGATTGCGATTCTGGCTGGTGCCGCTCTCGTACTCAAAGACTCCATACCCCTCGATGACTCGACGAATGGCGCCGGGATAGTTCGTAGCTACACCGTTCGGCACTTCGGAATCATGGTAGAGGAATTCTTCCTGCGCCCGCTCGAAGCCGTTGAGATCCCCGCTAGCCGCCGTAGCGCTGACCTCAGAAGCCGAATGGACACGCCAGAACTTGTCGTACCCGATTCGTAGCTGCTTCGGAGGTGTCAACTGATAGATCAATTCGCAACCCGACAAGTCGAGCTCTCCAGCAGTCAAGGTATGATCTGCTGACTCATCCTCCGGGGGAAGTAATTGCCTGATACCAATCTTGCCGCCGGCGCGGGTGGTGTAATAAACGCCACCAAAGATATTGATGAAAAAGTCTAGATGCTCTCGAGCCGCAGTATCCTCATTCATCAATCCGATACCCGCTGACGCATTGGGTCGCAAGAGGTTATCGAAGACGGTAGCAAAAGAAAGAAAATCGCCAGAAGTTAGCGAAGTCCAATTGACGACGAAATTCTCGAAGACCTCCCCGGGCTTGATAGACCCGGTAGCCCCTACCTGCACATCAGCAGTGATAACCACGTTGTCACCGTAATTGCTGCCGAGCTTGATCCGGCCGGTTGTCGAGTCAAAGATGTACTTCGCTGCGGTGGGCGAGTTGGTGAACAGATCGACCGTATCGCCGCTCGCACCAACTGCCGTGTCTACGTCCATCGTGTCGCGGTTGGCGTAGACATTATGGATCTTGTCGAAGCCGCCTTCGGCCAGATCGTAGAT
>JBDGYW010001124.1:0-2536 GCA_039588935.1 Gemmatimonadota bacterium
GCGCCATCGATGCGATGACAGCCGCCTGATATCCGGAACCGGTACCGATTTCGAGCACGCGCTCGTTACCCTCGAGCGCAAGCGTCTCGGCTAGATACGCGACCATGTACGGCTGTGACATCGTCTGTGCAAACCCGATCGGAAACGAATGGTCGCTGTAGGCCTCGGACCCGGCATCGGGGTCAAGGAAAAGATGCCGTGGCACGCGGCGCATCGCCTCGAGAACACGCTCGTCTTTTATCCCCTTGGCGAGGAGATCACGCACCATTCGATCCCGCGCGATGTTGTAGTGGCTCACAGATCGAACCTCCAGCGTTCCATCTCGACGATGGCCTTGTAGCTGGTAAGATCGAGCTGCAGCGGAGTTACCGATACGTAGCCAAGACGCACCGCAGAGATATCCGAACCGTCATCATCTTTCCAAACCGGGTCATCACCCCTGACCGTGTAGTATACCTCCCCATCCTCCCCCTTTTCTTCCTTGAGAAGATTGTCGTACGCCCGCGATCCCAGTTTTGTGATTCGCACGCCCTTGATCGGCGAAATGTCGGGATTTGGGATGTTGACATTCAAGAGACAGTTTCCCGGGATTCCGAGGTTTAGCGCCGTCTCGACGATCACGCGGGCGATCCGTGCTATGACCTCGGTGCTTTCGATCGATCGCTGCAGTGCCGAGATCGCAAGCGACGGCACTCCCAGGATCGTTCCCTCGATCGCAGCCGCCACGGTCCCGCTGTAGGTGACATCTTCGCCCATGTTGGGTCCGTGGTTGATTCCCGACACGAGCAGATCCGGTCTGCGGTCGCGGAGCTTGTTGACACCGAGCAGGACGCTGTCGGTTGGCGTCCCTTCGATGGTGTAGTGGTCCTTTTTTACCCGCGTCATCGCGATCTTACGCCGCAACGTCAACGAGTGGCTGCTAGCACTCTGCTCGCTCGCCGGGGCGGATACAAAAATATCCCCCAGATCCGCCAGTGTCTCGATGAGCAGCTGGATCCCCGGTGCCTGATACCCATCGTCGTTTGTAAGAAGCAGTAGTTTTTTGCTCATGCCGTTGGACAGGCTACCAGAAGAAGCTCTTGAAAACCATACGAAAAAAACGCGCGGTATCGACCAGCGGGTGGATGGTGCTCGTCTCATCACCGTAGATCGTCTGCACCGGCATCGACTCGATCCGGGCACCCGCCCGGCCCGCTTTGATGAGGATCTCAGACTCAAAGTCGTATCGCTTGGTCTCGAAGGTCAGCCGGGCAAACAGAGCGGTTTTGATCATGCGGTAGCCGTTTTGTGAGTCGGGAATCCGGGTGTGCGCGCTCATCGACACAAAACCCGACGTAAACCGGTTGGTGAGCTGCCTTATAAGCGGCATATCTTCGGTGTCCTCCATGCGGTTGCCGACGATGATGTCGGCGTCGCTCTGTTGCATGTATTCGATAAACGTCGGGATTTCGGCGGGATTATGCTGCCCATCGGCGTCGAGCGTTACGGCAAAGGCCATACCCATGTCGATCGCTTTCTGAATCCCGGTTCGCAGCGCAACGCCCTTGCCCTGGTTTATGTCGTGCTGCACCACAACCACACCGGTCGCAGCCGCGACTGCGTACGTGTCGTCACTCGACCCGTCGTCGACAACGATGATCCGTTCCTTTGCAAGCGCCGCGCTCGTGTCATCGATGACACCGGTGAGATGATCGGCGGCGTTGAACGCGGGGATCACCGCCGCCGTCGAAACCGATATCGCATCATACGATTGACTCACTCTAATGAGTCTCCCAACGGGTGATAGTTGAACCACTGCTCGGGATTGTCGCGGATAAAGCGCTCCATGTCACGCAGACAGTTGTTCTGGAGCTTCTTCAACGCTTCCTCATCACCCGTACCCGGATAATACGGCCCGCCGTAAACAAACCGGTAGCCGCTGCCGTCAAGAACACACGCCGCGGTCACGATCGGCACCTCACACCGCGCCGCCAGCGCGATGTGACCGATCGGGAGCTCGACTTCGGTTCCGAACCACTCGTTGGTGGTGTGCCCGGGCCCGTAGGCCCGGTCGATCAAAAGCGCAACCGCCTCTCCCGCACGGAGCGCCTTGACGAGCATCGCATACGACCGGCCGATCGGATAGCTGTGGAGACCAACCCGCATCCTTTGCGTGTCAAAAAAGTGCGTCGTCCGGATCGACGGGTGTGGAAACGCGACCGTGTGGACGCGAACACCCAGGGCCGAGATGCACGCCCCACCGACCTCCCACGCCCCGAGGTGGGGCCCCGCCACGATAAACCCACCTCCGCGCTTGACCTCGCGAACCACATCGTCAAAACCGTCGTAGTTGCACATCGCGCTCAACCGCTCTGCCCCTACATGCGGCATGCGGAGAAAGCTAAAGATTGCCCTGGCAAAGTTCGAGAAGTTGTTTTTTACCATCTGGCGCAGCTCGCCCTCATCGCGCCCGTCCCCCAACGCGATCTGGAAGTTACGCAACACGATCTTGCGGTTGCGAAATCGACAAAAGTGTTGCATCCGCGACACCGCATCG
>JBDGYW010001125.1:0-2534 GCA_039588935.1 Gemmatimonadota bacterium
GCGAGACTTGATCACGAACACGTCGTAGTCGTCCGGTTGAATGGGACCAAAGCGAAGCTGCCCAGGCATTGTGACCTGGGTGAGCGCCGGAGTAATGACGAGCATGTTTTGATTCCCGAACTCGACCGCCGCAACGTTGTCGTATCCTCCACCCCGGCCGAAGTAGACTAGCGTCCCATCGATATGGACAGGAGAGCCGCCGCTGGGAGTGAATCCGCCGACATCCACCGAGACGGGATCACCAACAGCAGCTCCAGACGTCGCAAGCTCCTCGATGACGCTCTCATCTCGTATCGTCCCGATCAGCACCTTGCCTACATTCTGGTCAATCAGCTCTCTAAGGATGTGGGTCGCGTCGCCCGGCCTATCGCTGTGGTCCGCCAAGACCACAGGGGTTTCACCGGTTACAATTGCATCCTTCGCAAGACGTACTCCTTCGGCTGGAAGCGGATACTCACCTCCAGCAAACTCTTCCCGGACACGCCACATGTACTCCGACATGTCCTCCGCGATGCGGTCCGCGAGTTCCTGATTTTCGTTGGTGACAACCATTATGGCAGCACCAATATCCGGCCCGTCCGTCCACGGAAAACCGTAGAACACACTCACGTAGGCGTCTACTGCGCGGGCCTCCCACCTGCGTGCCCGCTCCATGATGTCCATCGAGGGTGATTGGCCGGTCCACTGCAGCACGGTGGCGGTTACGATGCCGGGTTTGCTTGTGGCGGTCGTGGGCTTGTAATCACCACGCATGGTTCGGATCAGAGTACGAGCTGCACGTTCGCCCTGCAGGCGCGAATCGTAGTGCGGATAGCGCTTTACACAGAACGCCATGTCCGCCCAACGAAGGAACTCCGCGTCTTCGTTACCGTGGGGATCGAATGTAGCGGCAATGGGCACGTCGGGCCCTACTACCTGCCTGATGCGTCTGGCAATCTCCGCTTCGGGTCGCAGGATATTGCGTACACCCATCGCACCGTGAAGAGCGAGAAAGACGCCGTCGACCGGCATGTTGCGTTCGAGATCGGCGATCATCAAACCCATGAAGTGATCGAACGATTCCTCTGTGTTCCAGCTGGCGGACGACCCACCCCACACACCTACCGGCGATGTGAGGCCAACCAACTCGATGCCAACATGCTCCCTGGCGACTTTCACGAACCCGCCGATATACCCACCCGAGTTGAGAAGCCGCTGGCCTCCATAGGGCGGGCTCACCCTCGTCCATCTCTCGATATCAGAATCTCCGCCCGGACAGAAAGTGCATGTCTCATGGCTGTACTGCGCGACTGCCACACGAAGTGGACGGCCTACCTCCTGTGCGTATGACGCAGCACTCATCAACATGGCTGCTGCGACAAGAGCGCTGTTCCTTCTGAGACTCATCATCATTGTCTCCTGACAGGTCACTTTGGGCTCGCGAACGACACTGAGAATGTAGCACTCACTTGAGCCCCCGAGGAAGCACGACGATATTGGGCAACAGCAAGAACTTCTTCACTTCTGCGACGCCGGAGTCCCGAACCATGATCTATCAGCCTCGCGCACGATGGTTTCTCACTGCTGCATTGACATTCCTAATGATGTTTGCGGGAGTCTTGCCTGCTGCCTCTCAAACAGGCACAACGACCCGTTTCGAGATCACTGTGCCTGCAGATGTTCACGGTGAGGCTATCACCGGCCGCGCCTATGTGATGATCGCGCGAAGTGGTGAGCGAGAGCCCAGGCTCCAGATTGGCCGACAGGGAGAGCCATTCTTCGGCCAAGACATCGAAGCCTTGAGCCCCGGAACTGCAGCCGTCATCGACCACACCGACCTGGGGTGGCCGGTTGAATACCTGAGCGCACTTCCGGCTGGTGAGTACTACGTGCAGGGATTCGTGAACGTCTACTCCGAGTTTCGCAGAGCAGATGGGCATGTGCTATGGATGCACGACGATCAGTGGGAAGGCCAACACTTCAACCGATCGCCCGGTAACCTGTATAGCGACGTGCAACGTATCCGCCTCGACCCAAGCCAGGGCTTTGATGTGTCGCTGATTGCCGACAACGTAATTCCCCCGATCGAGATCCCCGAAAACACCGAGTGGGTTGAACGGTTCCGCATTCAGAGCCCCATGCTGACCGAGTTCTGGGGACGTCCTGTCTATTTGGGAGCAACCGTGTTGCTCCCGCGCAACTACCACTCGACCACGTTCGACTATCCGGTCCTTTACAATCAAGGCCATTTCTCACTCGGTAGTCCTCTCCGGTTCGAGGTCGGCAGCGATCTGTATTATGAGTGGATCGAGGACAATTTCCCACGGATGCTAGTCGTCACGTTCCAACACCCGACCCCGTACTTTGACGATTCATACGCTGTCAACTCGGTCAATGTGGGACCGTATGGTGATGCACTCTTGCAGGAGTTGATACCCGAAATCGAGCGACGCTATCGCGCGATCAAACAGCCGTGGGCACGTTTGCTCGATGGTGGGTCTACAGGAGGCTGGGAAGCACTGGCCCTCCAGATCTTTAACCCCGACTTCTTCGGC
>JBDGYW010001126.1:0-2533 GCA_039588935.1 Gemmatimonadota bacterium
ACACGCCCGCCCAGAACATCAGCGTCAGTACGTAGGCAAAGAGCGTTGCCTTCCAGTGTTTTATGTAAAACCCCAGCGAGCTGTAGAAGCTGTTGACCTGTTGACTGAGCTCCTCGCGGTATTTCTCGGGTGCCATCGCGCGAACGAGTGGCCCGACGGTCTTGCGCATAAAGTCCTTGTGCAGTACGAGGTAGATCATGGCGAAAATGGCCACCACCGCAATAACGATGCTGACCCAGGGAAGATCGATATAGTAGGCAGAGAAGATGATGATCGACACCACACCCGCGAGAAGCATGGTCACGACATCCATCAGCCGGTCGACAAATACGGTGACAAAGCATTCGCCAAAACGCCGTCCGGTACCACGGCCGAGGTAGAAGGCCCGTACCGCGTCCCCCACCTTGCCGGGGGTGACGGAAGCGGCGAAGAACCCGATGAGCCACACGAGTATGGCCCTGTGGAGCGGATAGTCGATGCCGACCACTTCCATCAGGATGCGCCAGCGGTATCCACGAATCACCATGATGAATACCGTAAAGACGGGGATGATGAGGAGTTTCTTGGGGTCTACGGCGCGAAACGCGGAGAGAATGTTTTCGACGCCAATACCGTTGATTATGTAGACGAAAACTGCCAGCCCGATAAACGGCAACAGCACCGACACCAGTTTTCTCATGTGACTAGGGCAACTCCCGAAAGTGCTTTATCAACGTGGGTCTGTAATGGCGGAATATACAGACAGATAGCTCCACTTATTATAGTACAAATCGGCCTTTTTCTTAAACGATTTTTGCAGATCGTGCCGGAGGCGGGTTTAGCGTACGAGAACGGTACGGGTCGTTTGAGCACCGAACTTCGAGGTCACGCTGACGAAATAGATGCCTGACGCGGCGGGGGCACCACTGGTGGTGAGACCGTTCCAGGGGACCTCGTGGATGCCTTTCCCGTAGTGTTCGGCGTTGGCGAGAGTCGCCACGGGTTTTGCGTCGACCGACCACACCTTCACCGTGACCGGAGCCGCATCCGGCAGGCTGAACAGCACGGTTACAGAGGGATTGAACGGATTGGGATAGGTCACGACCCCGTACGTCCCTTCATCCAAAGGTGGCGCGTTCCGGCGATTCACCCAAATCGGGCTCGACCACGCCAGGTGCTGGTCGCCTTGCACCACCCGCACATAATAGCTGTAAGTCTCACCCGGGAGCGTCGTGTCATCGGTGTACTCGAAGGTGGCCGTTGCCGCATCTGGCTCGACTTCGAAAACCGTGTCGTAGCCGTTACGCTGGATCTGTACGAGAGCGAGCGTGTTTGTCCCGGTGACGTCCACCGACAGCGTCGGATTCTGATCGGTTTCGAACTCCTCGCCCATCACATGCCCGTCGATCCGGAAATCGAGAAGGATCCGCGCGCCGGTCGTCCCGTAGGTCCGGCGCGCCCACAGAGCCTCCCAGATGCCCTCGCGCGTCAGTTCGTCCGCGTAGACAGCCGTTATGCCAGTCCTCGAGTAGTGGTTTCTCGGTGAGGTGTTTCCGCCCGGCTCACCGGTGTGATTATCGGTGCCGGCGGTTACACCAAACCGGTAACCCCGGGCCATCGCGTCTTGAAAGAACACCTTTTTGTCGGGGCCCCACTGATTGTCCACACTGTTGTGTTGGGTGTAAGGAGCATTGTCCCATTTTTCAGAGCTCCCGTGATGCGAAAAGACCTCGAAGAGCCGCTGGTTGGTGTTGCCGATGTTACCCAGAACAACGTTGTCCGTGGAGCGATACGGCGCCGTGTATCTCCACCCCGTATGGTGAACGATGACCAACTCCGGCTTGTTTCTCGATATGGCAAGAAGCTGCGCCAGCGTTGCTACAAAGACATGGTCCGGATGACTAGGGTTAGAGCACGGTGGGATCGCGATAACCGGGTCCAGATAGACCACGTGCCGATGCCCGTCTTCCCGGTCCGACCACTCGATGCCGGGGAAGGTAACAAATGTCCCCGGCGAATAAAAATCATCGGCCACCGAGGTCGAGTAGTCGAAGTTATAATGGTCCTTGCAATGCTCGGTCAGCGTGAGGAAGTCCAACAGCGAGACATCCCTGCCGTATGTAAAGGCGTACTGGGGGGTTTGCGCCGCGTGCCCGCCGATGTTCGTATGCTGCTGAAGGACCCCCCAATACAGATGTTTCTCGGTATCGTCGAATTCCTTGCCGACGACGATCGCGTTGCTCACACCGGTCTTCTGCGAACCAACCTCCTGGACGGAGACCGTGTGGACGCCGGCGCTTGGAAGTGTCACTCGAAAACGATGAAAACCTCTGTCGGGGTTTGTGAAAGTGTAGTCGGCGGGCAACGTCGCGTCCGGATCCGTCGACGCAAAGCGAATCGTACCCCGATAGTTCCGTACCAAGTACCGGTTGGTCATGCGGTCGTCGGGGCCTTGAAGCGCCTTTACGACGATATCAAACGCTGGGCCGGCCGGTGTCGATGGCGCGACGACGTCGAATCCGTCCAACTCGGTCCCGATCGTGCTGAGAACCGG
>JBDGYW010001127.1:0-3748 GCA_039588935.1 Gemmatimonadota bacterium
CATTCGTGGTAAACAGTCTCCCAGACAGCGGGACGACGATCCGGGTTCTGTTCCCGGCACTCGATGAGCCGGCGTTGTCGCCAACCGAGGAAACGGCTAGGCTACCAGAGGCACCTATCAGGACGATGGTATTACTTGTGGATGATGAGGATGCGGTCCTCGATGCGGGAACACGCGTGCTCACGGAGGCTGGATATAGGGTTCTGACGGCCTGCGATGGCCACAGTGCGATCCACGTCCTAAAAGAGCGTGTCGACGAAATCGATTGCGTTCTTCTCGATCTCACCATGCCAGGCATGTCTGGCGAAGAGGCGTTTGACGAACTCATCCGAATCCGTGAAGACCTGCCGGTGATTCTCGCGAGCGGCTACTGCATGCATTTGGACGGGGCACACTTCGAGGCCAAGGGGTTTGCTGCGTTCGCTCAGAAGCCATACCGACGTGACGAGCTGGTGAGGACGATCCAGGAAGTACTGGCGCGACACAAATGACCCGCGAGCGTGTCGCACGCGAACTGATGAGTTGTGGTGCTGCTCACCTGGGTTTCATGCCTATCGTAGAACAAGCCCCCACGCCTCGATTCCCGTCGCGCTGCATCAAGTTGACAATGCCTGGCTACGTCATCGACGTGCCCACCGCGTGGGACGGCCCCTGCCTTGTCAACTTTGGTACCGCCCTGGATACTTGCGAAGTCAACTTCAAGGTTGCACCACAGCAAATGTTGAGTGCCGACAGCCCTGTTGGCTCTCGCCTGACTGGCGCTCCAAAGTAGCACGCCCGTGCATCACAGGACCCCGGAGGCATCGACTTGAACGACGTAGGAGGTCACAAGATGACCCAAGACAAATACAAGACGAAATCTCAGCTTGTTGACGAGTTGGTAGCGTTACGGAAGCGGCATGCGGAGCGTGAAGGGGGAGAGGAGGCGCTGCACTTCAAGGAACGTGTCATCGAGTCAGCCTCAAGTGCAATCGCCATCTGCGACCTCGAAGGGAATATGACCTATGGCAATCCCTCTTTTGTCGAATTATGGGGCTTCGACAATCCCAAAGAGTTTATAGGGAAACCCTTCTGGAAATACTGGCTGTTGGAAGGCAGACTCGAAGAAATCATGCAGGCGCTTCGAGCCGATGGGATTTGGGCCGATGAAGTCCAGGCTGTTCGGACGGATGGGACACATTTTGAGGCCCAGGTCTCGGCGGCTGTGGTTGTAGATCAAAAAGGCAACCCTATCGCTCTAACCTCTACATCAACTGACATCACCGAGCGCAAGCAGGCCGATGAGGCACTGCGGTTGAGTGAGCAACGCTATCGCTCAGTATCGGAAGCCGCGTCAGCCTACTCTTACTCCCTGGCTGTTGCTCCGGACGGCTCGGTCGAAGTTGACTGGGTTGGTGGAGAATTCACCAAGGTGACTGGTTACGACGTGGAAACCATCGAGGACCTCGAGAAGTGGCTCGCAATAATCAACGCTCAGGATATCCCCAAGATCCGGAAGCAGACGGCCCAAGTCCTGGCAGGTGAGCCGAGCGTACTCGAGTATCGCATCACGGATAGAAGTGGTCAGGAGCACTGGCTTCACGACGCGAGTTCGCCTGTGGTTGACGAGGCAACTGGGCGTGTAGTGGCTATTCGCGGTGCGGTTCGAGACATCACCGACCAGAAGCAGGCTGAGGAGGCGATGCGGGAGAGCGAGGAACGGTTCCGTTCATTGAGCGAATCATCACCGATTGGTGTGTTCCAAACCGACGACAAAGGTGCAGTCTTGTACACCAATCCTCGTTGGCGGTCGATCACTGGACTGACGCTGGACGAGAGCCTCGGGTTTGGATGGAGTGAGGCCCTCCACCCCGACGACATCGACCGTGTGTTGGGGGATTGGGCGGGTTGTCTGCGGGAGGAAAAGGGCTACGCCGGGGAGTTTCGTTTCCTGTCTTCATCGGGGGATGTCAAGTGGGTGTATACGTGTACGGCTCCAGTTCGGTCACCAAGGGGGGAGGTCATCGGTCACGTAGGCACAAACGAAGACATCACGGAACGGAAACATGCCGAAGCGGCGCTACGCAAATCTGAACAGCACTTGAGCACCGTGAGCCGTATCGCACAGATCCTCCTGACGGTGCCCGATGACGAGATGTACGGAGAGGTTCTCGAGACGGTGCTCGGCATCACAGGTAGCCGATACGGCATCTTTGGTTACATCGACGAAGACGGTGCGCTGGTTTGCCCTTCGATGACTCGGGATGTGTGGGCGCAGTGCGAAATGGCCGAGAAATCGATCCGTTTTCCCAGCGAGCAGTGGTGCGGGATATGGGGCCGGGCACTCACTGAGAAGAAGACTCTCTATTCCAACAGTCCCGGCACCGTACCCGACGGCCACGTGCCCATATCGAGGACGGTTGTCGTCCCCATCCAGCATCATGACGAAGTGATTGGCGAATTCATGGTCGCCAACAAATCCACAGATTACACGCACGAGGACGTACAGGCGTTGGAGAACATCGCTGGTTATGTAGCTCCAGTGTTGGACGCCCGCAGTCTGAGGAGCGGCTGCGTCAAGCACAGAAGATGGAAGCAATTGGCACGTTGGCCGGTGGCATCGCTCATGACTTCAACAACCTTCTCCAGGCGATCCTTGGGTTCGGTCAACTTGCCAAGAAGAATACTCCAAAAGACAGTGCTGCATACCGCAGCCTCGAGCAGGTCACGGTTGCAGGCGAGCGTGCAGCTGAGCTGGTAGACCAGATCCTCGCGTTCAGTCGCCAATCTAGAGGGGAGCGCAGGCCGATACGGCTCCAAGATGTAGTCAAAGAAGTCATCGGCCTGCTACGGGCTTCGATACCGTCGACAGTCGAGATTCGGCAGGAAATCGAATCAGGCTGCGCCGCTGTTCAGGCTGACTCGACAGAGATGCACCAGGTCATTTTGAACCTGAGCACCAATGCGTCCCATGCCATGCGAGAGAGCGGCGGTGTACTCGAGTTGAGGCTGAATGAAGTGGATGTGGAGTCTGAGCTGGCCGACCGCACCACAAATCTACGAACGGGCCGGTATGCCCGACTCACCGTGCACGACACTGGTCACGGTATGGACGAAGCGACGTTAATGCGCGTCTTCGATCCTTACTTCACTACGAAGGGGCCTGGGGAGGGCACCGGCATGGGTCTGGCGACCGTGGTCGGAATCGTGGAGAGCAGTGGGGGGGCGGTCGCTGCACAGAGTGAGGTCGGCGTGGGAACGCAGTTTGAGGTGTTCCTTCCAATTGCTGAGCGCGTAGCCAAGACCGAGCACGCGCAAGAGGATGAGGATGCCCTGCTCGCCGGCTCTGAGCGAATTTTGATCGTGGACGATGAGGCCATGCTTGTGGATCTGGCCAAGACGGGTTTAGAGCAACTGGGCTATCGGGTAGTGGCACGCACCAGCAGCGTCGATGCACTGGAGACAATCCGCGTTGAGCCGGCCCGCTTCGACGTCGTAGTCACCGATCAGACGATGCCGAACATGACTGGGCTCGAGCTGGCAGATGAGTTGATGAAGCTCCGACCTGAAATCCCGATCATCCTCTGTACTGGGTTCAGCGAATTGGTGGATGAGACCAAAGCCAAGATGGCAGGTATTCGTGAGTATGTCATGAAACCTGCCACCATTCAGGATCTTGCCAAGGCTGTACGCAAGGTTCTCGAGCTGCGAGACAAGTAGACGGTACCCTCATGACCATCTATTGATCGTGGGTGCTATGCACGCAAAG
>JBDGYW010001128.1:0-2855 GCA_039588935.1 Gemmatimonadota bacterium
AGGGCTCATGGTGGCCAATCTCCTGGCGCACACCGACCTGTTCCGCGCCGGCATCGCGCGCAGCGGCTCGTACAACAAGACCGCCCAGCCCTTCGGCTTCCAGTCCGAGCGTCGCTCGCTGTTCCAGGCGAGAGATGTCTACATCCAGCTCTCGCCGACCTTCTTTGCCGACCAGGTCAACGAGCCGGTCCTGATCATTCACGGTGCCGACGACTCGAATCCGGGTACGCTCACGCCCCAATCCGAGGTGTTCTACGAGGCTGTGCGTGGGTCGGGTGGCACCGCCCGACTGGTACTTCTGCCGTTCGAGGATCACGGCTACCGTGCCCGGGAGAGTGTGGAGCACGTGCTGTGGGAGCAACTCCGGTGGTTCGACATGTACCTGAAGGGCACACCGGAATGACCTCCGGTGGTTCGACATGTACCTGAAGGGCACACCGGAATGACTGGGGTCACCGGTTTGGTCCGGGCCGAGTTAGGCCCGGGCCCGCCGGGTTCGCGGGGCGAGATCCACTCAAGAGAGTACATGGTATGGCGCGCGACCTGATGGCCGACAAGCAGAACGCCGCGGCGCCGAGCGCCGACGCCAGGTCGGGCCTCAAGACCTTGAGCGCCACCTTGCGGTGGAGCTTCAGGTCCTCGGCGAGATAGACCGTCGCCATTCCACCGCTGCCGATTTCCCGCTCGATGGTGTAGCGGTCAGACAATGAAGACTTCTCTGTCTGAGCTTCCGCGACGTCGAGGAAATCCTGGCGAAGCGGGGGATTATCGTGTCCTACGAGACAATCAGGAAGTGGTGCCGGATGTTTGGACCCGAGTACGTGCGCACGCTCAAGCGTCGGCAGGGGCGGTTGGGCGATGTATGGCACCTCGACGAGGTCTTCGTGAACATACAGGGCCAGCGCCACTATCTCTGGCGGGCCGTCGATCAGGACGGGGATGTAATTGACATACTGGTTCAGCGGCATCGCAATGCCCGCGCGGCCAGACGGTTCTTTCGAAGGCTCCTGAAGGGGCAAGGAACGAAACCGTCGCGGCTGGTGACTGACAAGCTGCGAAGCTACGGTGCGGCACACCGGGACATCATGGCTTCGGTGACCCACGACACTCGGCTGTATGCCAACAATCGGGCTGAGGTGTCGCATCAACCGACCCGGCAACGAGAGCGTTTGATGCGAGGGTGGAGCTGCGCTCGCCTGCGGCGATGCTCGCTTTGCTACGCAACAAATCAACTGGACAAACTCAGTGGTTTCTGTCCGTACACGGAATGGTGCAGAACCTGTTCAGGGTGGGACGGCATCTGTTGCGAGCGAAGAACTACAGGTTGTTACGCGATCGGTCGTTCAAAGAGTGGAGTGCGGCTACCCAGGGTTGAAAGAGGACAGCAATCCCGGGATCTGATCATCCTACAGCCATTAAGTTGACAAAGCCTCGACGGACGTTGCCCAATCGGAGCTAGAGGGATGGGCGCTCGGCTACACGCCCAATGTCCCAATAGTCACAACGCCCAGCACCATGGTGATTAGCACCAGGGCAAGCCACCCGATAAGGCACACTCCCACTGCACGCCCCGTACTGTTGTAGTCGAGCGCCTGCCGTACCGCGACCACCATCGATACCAGCATCCAGATATTGGCCACGCCCACGGCCAGCATGCCGAGACCGGGAATCACACCGAACACTCGAAGCAAGCCCGGTGACGCCGAGAACCCAGTGGTACGGAGTAGCTGTCCAACATCGGCCTCGGTTTGTGGCTCTGGCAGCATCTTGGTGCCGATCAGATAAGTGACCAAAGCCCACACGAACCAACCGATCAGTGCAGCTAGAGATCCAACCACCAGCCCTACAATTCCCGCGCCTGAACCGATTCCCGCTGCAACGCTGGAGAGCACCACCACCCACATCGACTGTCCCATTGCAGCGGTGTCAGCCTCTACCTCCTCGTACGTCTGCACGTCGAGTTTGGCAGCGCCTATCATTCGCTCTGAGAAGGATGCCATTGCCTGAGCCCAGTGAAGGTTGACCCGAAGCTACTTCCTACCAACGGATGTGCAAGGGTGAGAAGTCGCCCGCCAGCGAGCGGGTGTAGACTGAAATCGCCCCGTCGGCAGTGGATGGCACTGGCAACGTTCGTCGCAGGCTTGTCCGCATGAGTCCGCAGGACAAAGCCCCGAGCGTCGCGTGACGCTCGGGGCTCCAACTGAGTTTTTGGGTCTGCGCTCTATGGCACCGTCGTGACCGAAGACACAGCGGCTTTGCTCGGTGTCACGCCATCCGCTCAATTGCCCGCGTCCTTGGCGAGCGTATCAGCGATTTCAGTCAATCCCGCAGCCGGATCGACGGGCGTCCTAAGACGCCAGAGCGTCGCTCGGGTTTCGCCTTCTGTATTCGTTCTGGTGCCCACGATCCAACCCAACTCGTTGATGTCGCTTGCTGATTCGTACGTGCCACCCAGCGTGCTGAGTTCTGTCATCATCCCATTTTCCCACAGCACCGCTCTGCTGCCAACATCACCCGCGATGCTGCTCGACCCAACGATCTGTCCACCGTCGTTAATTGCCTGCGGATAGCTATTCGTTCCTCCCAATGTTCCTAGGTCGGTCAATATTCCGTTGTCATACAAAAAGGCGTGCCGCTCGACGTTCCCTGCTGTATAGCTCTGACCGACTACCTGTCCCAACTCGTTTAGTGCAAACGAGTTACTGGCTCGACCGCCGGTGCCACCCAAGGTTCCTAGATCGGTCATGGTTCCGTTAGCCCACAGGAGCGCGTTCTGTTGACCATCACCGTCCGGTACGGTGGCTCTGCCTATAATCTGCCCTGATTCGTTAATTCCGTTCGCGAGGGCGTAGTTC
>JBDGYW010001129.1:0-2521 GCA_039588935.1 Gemmatimonadota bacterium
GCGATAACTATCCTCCGCCGACCCCTTTCATATGTAAAGCTCAGGGTAAATCCTACGCATGAGCACATAGTAGAGTACCGCTGAGACGCCCATCGAAACGAGCGACGCGAGCAGATTTTCCGGCGTCACAACCGCAACGATCGTTCCGATGATGACCACAGCCCATGCGACCAGATTGACGCCACGCGTGTACAGACCGGCACTACCTCCTTCGGCAGTGACATTAAGGTTGCGTCGGTTGTTTCGAAGCGCGAAATAGTCAGCGAGTGCCACGCCAACCAGCGGTGCGAAGACGGTTGTGAGCAACTCTAGGAACGTCGTGAAGTGCTCCGTTATTCGCATCATAGCCAACGTAGTACCAGCCACACCTAGAATAAGCGTGTTTTGCCAACGGCTCAACGAAGGAACGATATTTGTCAGGGCCAAGCCTCCACCATAGAGATTAAGGTCATTCGTAGTCCAAGTGGAGAAAACAATCACAAAAAGCGCGGGCGCACCTAGCCCCAATGCCTCGATGCCGTTGACCGGATTCCAGTCTCCAGTAGCAAGGCTTGTCAATGCACCAAGGCCCATAAGAAACGCAGAGGACGGCACAACTCCTAGCATGACGCCAATCCAGTTGTCCAGACGGCTTCGAACGTGCCGTGTGATATCAGAGGCGACGAAAATACCAACAATCAATCCACCAATCGTCCAATCTATGGCCGTAGTGACGGAAACCTCACCAGTCGCCTCATAGGTGACCAAGCCCAGCAGCGGGTACTCTGACAGAATTGTCGCCGCCAGCCAAACCATGATCACGAGCAGCAGCGGTACAGACAGGCGGCTCAACCACTTGATGCTTTCGATGCCGAGGATCGACACTATTATGTTTGCCACACCGAGGATCAGGATCATGATCCTGGGCGACGAAAAGCCGAACAGCGTGCTGGTCACCTTGTCGACCGCCATACCTCCAATTTCAGCGTTCACGGCAAACCAACCGGTGAGTGATAGAATGATCGCGACCGAACACAGCCCAGTCCCTGCCGGATATCCGAGGAAGATCCGGCTCATCACGGCTGCGGGGAAGCCGTGATCAACTCCCATATGACCCATTAGGACCATTAGCAGCCCGACGGTCGTGTTACCAATGAGCAAGACGATCACAACCTCGGTCCAACTGAGCGCCGGTACCAACAAGCCGCCCAAGAGCAATACAGACATGGTGATGTTCAGGCCCGTATAGATGACGAAAAGATCAACCCAACCCTTAGTGCGTTCCAGCTTCGGGACTGCGTCAACTCCGTGACGCTCAATGGCGAGAACTCGACTTTGGCGACGATCGTTCACGGATGCCTTCTGTTCGGCTTAACGCTGAGAATCAGCTGCAAGCCACGAATGAATGACGCCGGCCCGCGTAGCGGGCCCTCCTTCAACTGTCTTGTGGATTGTCAGCTGCATTCTCTTGTTCTGCAGCCCCTTCTAGCGCTGCTCCGCCATCCAATCCGACAGGGCATCGGCAAACACCTCTGGCTCCTCGAAGAAGGGCTGGTGGCCGCTCTCCTCGAAGACGCGCAGGGTGGCATCGGGAAGCCCCTCGGCCACGCCATCCCATAGAACGTAGGGGACTGTGAAGTCGTAGCGTCCTTGGGCTATGAAGATCGGCACGCGCAACGAACTGGGCTCGGCGGTGACACTCCAACTTGGGGTAAGCGTCCCCATGATATGCCTCAGGAGCGCAGGCTTGACATCGGATTCTGCAAAGAGCGGAGCTGCGTCGAAGCGAGCATCGTAGAAGCGCATGGGGGTCTGCGCGTGCATACTCTCTCCCATGGACGCGCCTTCTGGTAGCTTGGACAAACTGTCCCGCAGCAGCTGCTTTCGATCCTCCGACGCGTGCTCCTCGAAGAAGGCTGCGCTCTTCGCCGCCAGCAAGGTCATGTCCCCGGTGGGCGGCGTCCCGACCACGATCACGTGGGAGACACTCGCAGGGAAGCGCCTGCCGTACTCGATGGCAAGCGCGCCAAGAATCGAGTGGCCCAAGACTGCCACGCGCTCCACCCGAAGCTCACGTCGGATGGCTTCCAGGTCGGTGGCCAGAACATCGAAGGTGAGGTCGGAAGGGTCCCCGGTCGACCGGCCGCCGCCTCGGAGGTCGACGTAGACCAGTCTCAGGTGCTTGGTGAGCTGTGGCGGCGTCAGCCGCCTGTACGGCTCCGTGCCGATGGCAGTCAGGACCAGGCAGGTCGGTCCACTGCCCTGCGTCGAGTAGTACAGCTCGGCCCCGTTGACCGAGACGCTTCCTTCTCTGTCCTCAGACACGCCGCCACCTCCGGCTTCATGGGCTGTCGGCGCTTCGTCGCTAGCGCAGGGCAGCAGGAGGACAAGACCTAGGCCGATAGAAGCTACACCCCAGCGCATTCGTGCCACACTCCCTCTCTGTCTGCAGAACAGTGACTTGAGCTGCGGCGCCGTTCAAACTAGTTCCGCGCCGTCAGCTCCAAGTCATAGTTCGGCGGCTCAGGTAAACTCTAGCTCT
>JBDGYW010001130.1:0-2518 GCA_039588935.1 Gemmatimonadota bacterium
CTATACCGATCTAGTGCTTCGGTGTACTGTGGAAACCCCATAGGAGAGACGGACAATGGCAATTATCCCAGGTGTAGTTACAGAAGACGCGCGGAAGTACTGGCCGCAGCTTATCGGCACGCTGTTTACCCCAGCGACCACCACAAATACAGGAGCCACGGAGTGGGATCCCAGGATCAAGACTTTCAAAGTAGGCGAAGGTGGTTGGATCGACCCAGGACCAGGGCGCGAAGCTCGTACACCAGATGCTACTTTGCGTAGGGTTACAGCTCCCCTAATCCAAGATATCGACGCGCTTGTCGATCCCACACGAGCCCCTATCGATCAGCGCTACCCTGCCGATAGCCTAGGGACCTTCGAGAAGGCACTAACAGGCACGGACTTCACGTTCGAGGCCCCAACTACGATCAGGATCAAGTGCTTACTCGACTTTGCGGATTTTAACGATGATGGGAATGGCAACGATCCTGAGATTTTTGAGATCGGGATATTTTGCGACCACCCCACAGAGAGCGGCGAGAAGCTCATGCTTGCTTACGCTACCTTTCCTAAACAGATCAAGGACAACACCAAGCAGCTAGAAAATGTCGTAAGGATCGTATTCTAGAGCTTTGGAAGGACGCCGGTAAGAAATGGCCACACAACTAACAGTATTCGCGGACGGTGAGATCACCATGCGCTACAAGCAGCCCTTCCTCACGAAGGCGCTGAATGATAAGCAGGCAGTCAACACCCCTCCAGGCACGTATCGTGGGTTCCGTCTAGGCACCAACGGCGCGGATAACACGATCACACTCACTGCGGACGCAGTAGCGCTCGATCACGTAGCGGTGTACCAGACTGCGGGCGGGGCCTCGATGTCCTTGCGCAAGACGGGCGGGGACATCAGCATCAGCCTAGCCTCGTTGGTAGACGCTGGTTTCGATAAGACGGTAGTTATCGCGATCTACGCGACCTACGCTATCGGGACTGTGACCGCTGCCGAGATCCGAGCCTACGAGATTGATCCTACGGACGATTTTACTATCGCGCCGGAGGTTGGGGAGTTAGTGGTATTGGGGGAAGTAGTACTTCCCACGGCTAGCGCAGCACCGATTCCCGCCGACAACATTACGCACAACAGACGATCCTATGCGTGGAAGAGCCGTACGCTGGAGAGCGCGGAGTGGTACCCGATCATTCGCAATGGTGGGTTCGAGTTGGCCAAGGACCAGAGCCTACCTGATTTCAAACACGCTACAGCTTACTGGGAGCGTGAGATCTCGTCGGGGAGTTCCGACTGGAACTCGGATGAATCTGATCCTAGAAGCGGGGCTAAATCTCTTGCTTGGGTCCACACTGATCTAAGCAGTGGGACGTGTAAGCAGGTTGTGAACCTACCCGTTATCGAGAGTCAGGCTATTAGGTATCGTCTCTACAAGAAGGCGCTGAAAACTTCTACCGCAGGCAACGCTTACCTGTCCTTTGATTACCGTAATACGGTGGGTGGCGCAGTCGCGGCCAAGACTATTGAGATCGACCTGTCGGGCGTAGATGGGAGCTACGTGGAGCTGGAAGGAACTGCGATAGTGCCTGCTGGCGTCGGGTTCTTGCGCAGCGTGGAGATCAGCTCGGTAGGATTGAATTTCGGTTCGGGGGGTGATGCCTACTTAGTTGATGATGTGTCCGTGTGGGTAGAAGGTATCGCCGAGGATCATCTTTACGGTGAGAACCGATTTGGCCTCACAGAGACCACGGGAATCGTGTTGCACGACGACCCTATAACCGATCTTGTTTCTGGGGTGGGCGCTATAGTGGACTGGGATGCTACCGCAGGCATGACGAATGACACTACAGGTGCAGTCGTACTGCAAGCTATTCAACACGACGTTTCTACTGCTCCACCCTCTCCTTCCCTTCACCAGAGGGCCTACATCACGCCGACGTATTACACGCTCATTCGCTCCACTGAGTGCGCTGCGGACAAATGGCACCGTGAGTTCGTAAGCCCCGTGGGTACGTTTCTTCGGACCATTAACGCGAAGTGGGACAACGCCACGCAGCTTTGGACCAAGGACGTAAACGGAGAAGAAGCTTCTCGGATAGATGAGGCTAATACCGGAGGGACTACTAAAAATCAGGTCAGTGGTACCAACTCGTGGGTAGACGGGGCGTGGGTATTTAGCGCGCACCCCGCGACGACTGATCGCGATGGCCGGATTCGAAGCTATTGGGGCCCCGAGGGGTTCAAGATGGGGCCAGCGGTCGAGAGAATTTACGAAGGGCAACAGAACGCGAATCTAGGAACCGGGAACGAACAGCTTCTTCCGATGGGCCTAACTTCCGACGTAGATGTGAACACCGAACTCGGAGTGACCTTTCCGACTGGTAGCGAGAACGCGCCGAGGATACGACTTCGGATCGAAGACGCAGCGACGACTGAGGGCGTGAACGCATACCGGCGATTCAATCACAGCGGACTCGATTCGCTTTGTGCAGTCGTGGAGTGCCGCGTGACAATGGACGACGTTGGCGGGAA
>JBDGYW010001131.1:0-2516 GCA_039588935.1 Gemmatimonadota bacterium
GGCCACAGAAGCGCAAGCATCGGCGGTCCATCCAGTCATGTCGCCAGTCTCAAAACCGGCGTTACTCGTGATGAGGTTGGACCCCTCCTGGTTCGGGCGCGGAGGAACTCCCATCACGCCGCCGAGGCCCCAAGCCAGAACAGGAAACAGGGCTAGCAGGAGTACCCGGATCATTGCACGCTCCCGTAGGAGACCGTTCCCCCGCCGGCCGCCGGGGTGACGGCCGGCACGCCGCCCTTTTTCCCATTCCAGTCGGTCGTTCCGCGGGGGAACGACCAGGTATACCCACCGCCGCTCGACACCTCCAGGTCGGTCGCGGAGACGTAACTGACCGCGCCGGTATCCGGGGTTGTGTCCCTGTCGTCGTCCACGGTCCCGGACAGGTTCCGAGCGGCCGTGGTGTTGTTGTAGTAGTTGTTGTCCTGGATGAGGCTGATATTGCTGCCTGCGGTCGTGTTTAGGCCGTATGCCCCATTTGACGTAAGGAGGTTCCGGGTGATGATCGCCCGCTCGCTCGCGGCTGCCACATCTATCCCGTCACCGTCGTTCGAGTGGATGGTATTCCCGCTGACGATCCAGTAATCCCGGCCGAGCGCAATCCCATCGTCCGTGTTGTCGTAGATGAGGTTCCCCATCACAGCGATGGAATCGAGAACCGAACTAACCCCGTCCGCGTTCCCGTAGACCTCGCTGTGAACGATAACCCCGTTGGTGTTGAGGTCTATGCCAGAGGCGGTGTTGCCATTGAGGAGGCTGCCACTGACCTTCGTATGGATTCCGGCAGAGTCTATCCCATCGCCACCGTTCCCATCCGCCTGGCACTCGATGAAGGTGACGTAATCCCCGGTTGCAGAGAGGTCAAATCCATCAGTGGCAGCGTTGCTGGCACGGATGTTCGTGAACACGTTGTGCGTGTGAGTGAGATCGAACCCGTTGCCGGTGCCAGTGTTGAAATCTAGCTGGCAGCAGCCGACAGTGGTGCAACGGGTAGATTCGTTGGTCCAGCAGGAGATTTTGATCGCGGCATCAGTCGTACCTGTTCCGCCACTATCAATCGCCTTGTCCGCCGCACGGTTCGTCCATGAGGTGCTGGAAGAGTTGTAGTTATTGGTCCCGTCCACGATGCGGACCTCGTCACCGGCTGTACTGGCAGCGGTGAACGCAGCCTGGATGCCATACGGGCTCGCGTAAGTGTCCACGGTTCCAACGGTGTCGGCGGCGACCGTCTCGACCACCCAATAGACACCAGGGCTTGCCGGCAGGGCCAGGAATAATAGAAGGAGGAGTAACTTTCTCATGGTCAGTCCTTTGTCACCTGGAGGCTCAGGACACAATGGGTTACCGTGCTGGCCGAGTCCACGTTGAGGCGGATGTAGTCCCCCACGGAGATCGCGGTGGTCCAGCCGGTCAAGGTGTTGTCTTGCGCTTTCTGCGCGGCACTGAGTGTCGGTTTGGCGCTGGCGGTGATAGTGTCGGCTACCGTGGGGGGGAAGTTGGCGTAGCTATCGTTCCACAGGTCGAGGACAATGGAGCCGGTCTGGTCACAGGTGAACTCGTGCCCGGTGATCGTGCCAGAGTAAGCCACCCGCACCCAGGTCTTGGCCCCGGTCGTGATAGCCGAACCGCCGCCATCCAGCGTGAACGCTACCGATCCGCGCTTGACGTTCGTCAGGTCTGCCCCGGAGGGGTCCTGCGCAAGCTGCGAGGTAATCTGGTAGTTTGTCCCGTCATAGATGCCGCAGATCCACTGAGCGGCCTCGATGTCGCCGGTAACGAGGGCCGTGTCCCGCTTCTTGAGCATCGGCAGGGCACCTAGGCTGTTGAAGTTGACCGTCGCGCCGTCGGTATTCGCCGTGTTCGCGTAGAAACAATAGGTAACGCCCGTGGTGTAGGCCGAGAAACTTGGCGAGGTGGTCACCGCGTATGTATCCGAAGCGCCGGCATCGGAGCCCCGGTCGTTCAAAGCCGTCTTGACCCAGTCGGCGGAGTCGGCGGCGGGGGTTGTCGTACTGAGGCACACACGCCCGTCGCTGTCACAGGGGTAGGCGTAGACATCCTCACCCGTGGCCGACTGTAACAGCCGCACGTAGGCCGGCTCGGCGTTACTCGCCGCATCGCCGCCGTAGATTGTCGAGCTACTCGCCCCGGTGTCGCCAGCCCCACCGAGGATCTCGGCATGTCCCGTGGTTACCAACTTGCCCTGCGTCCAGAAGCCCGTCGCTAGATCGAGCGTCGCCACGTTATTGTTGCTGGCGTCGTAGATATCTATCTCTTCGGACGGGTCGTCGAACCGGATCCGGGGCAACTCGGAGACCGCGGTCCCGGTCGAGGCGTAGTAGGTGAGGTAGGACGCCGTGCCGGAGTTGACTGTGCCGGAGCCCCCGCCTGCGCCATCGCCTTGCAAGGTCCAGGTGTCGGTGGATGTGCAGCCATAGACATTCTGCCCAGCGGTCTCGTCGGAATCAAAGAAGGTTTGTCCCGTGGTACAAGATCCCGGACGAGCTGTTCCGACTTTG
>JBDGYW010001132.1:0-4410 GCA_039588935.1 Gemmatimonadota bacterium
CACCTGCCGCGATCTCGCCGGCGACCGCCAGGCGCTGCGCTCTCTGGAGCCGCTCCTGCAGCTCCAACTGTTCAGTCACGTCGAAGGCGCGTTCTATCACTGAGCGAAGGCCGTCCCTGCCAAGTATCGGAACGTACGTGAGTTGGTATGATCGGCCGGAGTCCGCCCGGTAGTTGCGGTGGACAGCCAAACCGGTCGAAACAACCTCGGGCACTGGGCATTCGTTGCACGGACGTTCGTCTGACATTGCGGTGCAACATTTCACGCCCTCGAGCGGCCCGTGCGCATCTACCACTACCCGGTTTCCATACTCGACATGGCCCGACTCTGACACCACGAGAATCGGCGACTCCATGTGATCCAGCACGCGCTCCACGTACTCCCCTAAGGCCTCGCTCTCGGCGATACGCTCTCGTATCTGATCCGCCATGTTGTTGAACGTTTCGGCGAGGTCGGCGATCTCGTCTCTTCCACTCACCGGTGCACCAGCGGAAAGATCTCCCTTTCCCAAACGGACGGCGGCTTCACGGAGGCCGTGCAGAGGACGGGTGATCAGACTTGCGAGGAACAGGATCCCCGCAATACCGGCCGCCATTGCCAACGCTGTGGCGAATAAGATGTTGCGGACGCCATCGAACGTGGCAGCGTCCACCCAAGCCATTGACACGCCGACGTGCAAGGTGCCAAGGATGCCTTCTGTTATCGGTATCGGCAGGTCTCTGACACTGCCCTGCTCGGTTCGCAGCGACGCGGGCTCAACGCGTCGGGCCACCACGAGCAGGTCCTCCGGGAAAGCGTCAGCAGGAAAAGAGTGGTCCGTCACAACACCCGACGGCTCGACGATGAAGGCGTAGACGACGTCGGCGTTGGCTTCAGTCGCCCGTGTCAGCAGGCGCCTTAACGTCAGGCGGTCCCCGTATGCGAGAGGCTCGGAGATCTGACCGGCCAGGGTCCGGGCGAACGCGAAGCCGCTGCGATCCGCCGTCACGCCCAACGTGCGCGCCATGTTCCTACCGACCAGAAGGGTGGACACCGTTGCCCCGACCACCATGAGCAGGCTGAAGCTGAAGATGATCTTGGACCTCAGGCTCGGGAACACTCAGTGCCGCTCCGCGCCCAATTCAGGTCCGAGAACGCCAAGTTCGCGCCAACTCTGCGCGATCGCCGCGTAGCCGGCATACGTCGCTGCCGTCGGTTCTAGGAACCGGTCGGTGCCCAAGTCATTGAGAACTACCACCCCGCGTGGGTCGTCCGCCATCTCCAACAGCGCCGCCTTGAGAGTTCGCCGGAGGTCGGAGGAGATGCGCGGTGACACAACCACCGGATTGATCGGGAACTCCTCGGATCGTTCAACGATCACGAGTTGCGCCTCGACAGCGGGATCGAGCCGAACCAGATGGTCCCATACCAGGGCGTCGACCGAGCTCGCGTCGGCTATTCCGTCGAGGACGGCTTGGATGGCGTTGTCGTGGCTGTATGTGAAGAAATGCCGACCGAAGAACGCCGACGCGTCCGTTCCGCGGGCCCGCAGCTTGGCCGCGACGTACCGGTAACCGGTGTTGGACAGGGGGTCCGAGAATGCAAAGACGACGCCCCTCAGATCCTCGAAGGAATCTCGACCCGCGCCGATGCGTGCGATCACGTAGGAGCGATACGTGATTTCCCCGTCGACAACCGGCAGAACCAGCACTTCGAGTCCGAATTCCTCGTGAGCCACGGCGAACGCCCCGGTGCAGACGATGCCAGCCTCCGCAGTGCCGTTTTGAAGCAGGCTGTTCAGCTCTGCGTACGTTCGGCGACGGAGGATCTCCACCGGCCGCCCGAGCTTGGCAGTCAGGTAACCCGCCAATTCGGCATATGCCAGCGTGCTTCGCCCGGGCGAAAGCACGTTTGCATAGGCGAACCGCAAGACTTCCTCAGGGGTGGTCAAGGAATCGCGACCAGTTGTGTCCGACAAGCCGATCGTAGGCCCTGATGCGAGACGCACCGGGATCTCCACGTCCCGCTCTCGATCGCAACCGCTTGCCGATAGTGCCATGGCCACCGCCAAGAGTGGCATACCGAAAAAGCTGCGCTTCCACACCTGGGGTTGGGGTCGGAGCGTCCGCATGTTCATGAATGTGCGCCCTCCCATGTCGGTCCGGGTGTATTCACGCAACGCCACCGTCAGAGGCTGTACCATCATAAGCTGGTATTATGTAATCTATCGAATCGAGGACGCACTGGTGGAACCGGAGAGCGCGGGCGATGCGCGCAAGTGAACCTCACTAGTGACAGGTCCGAGCCGATTGTGCGCTAAGGCAGGTAGATGATGTACACTCCCCCCGCCAGCACGAGGATTCCGCTCGCCTTACTGAACACCGCGAGTCGCTGCGACTGGTGGTCCCACTTTAGTTGCCCTTGCACCAGTCCTAACGAACTACCGGCCGCCATAATGACCGCACAATGCCCGAGGCCGAACGCCGATGTGAGGGCGCCCGCGAACAGCGGACTCGTGAAGGCTACGGCAAGCGCGGGAGCGAGAAAGGCAAAGGTGCATGGACCGAGGGCGAGGCTGGCACCGATGTTGTGAGTACTGTTGTGAGTTTCGTACGACCTCCGGTCCACCGTACGGCTCCTAGTTACGACACCGATGCCCAGAACACCGCGTGAATGCTACTCTCTGTCGTATCTCACTTAGCTAATCGCCAGCATGGGGTTCAGGGGACATTGTCTTGCGGGTCGTGTGTCAGCTTCTGTGTCAGTTAGGTCATACAAAATCTTGCATCGAGGGGCGCAAATTATGACAACGGACGACACGAACTCGCGGTTAAACAACAGGATGTAATGAACTGATGTATGACTTGGCCCGCCTCTTAATCAGTAGGTGGGCGCACCCAACGACCACACACCCCACCCGCGTCCGCTTCGCGACGGGGTGTACCTTAGCGCGGGCTTCGCCCGCGCTCGGTGTGCTCTTCCCGTCATCCCCTCCCAACACCTCGCAACGAGTCCCTGGCGGAGTATAGAACTAACCAACTGCAGTGCAACAACTTCGCTTTTCCAGAGGTCGCTCTTCGGAGCGGCCTTTCTTGTGACGGTACCCCAAATGGGGCCCCAAACTCAGAGAACCTCAACGATTATCTTGGCTCTTCATCGGTATTGGGCCGCGGTGCTGTTGTTGCTACAGTCCGGCCGTCTACAGGCAAAAGGCCCAATGGAACCGCGACAGTCGTGCTGCTGCGACTGCATCCGCCACGCTCCAGTCGCGACCTGCTGATTCTCGGTCGGTAGGAGTTCCATGGAGGCGCTACGGGTGGAATAGCTGCCCCCCTAGATTGGTGCCCTTCGGGCTCGACCTCACCGCTGCCCATCGTGCGGCTCGAGCGCTGAGAGGAAAACATCGAGCGCTCGGTAGCGAGTGGTCATCTCCGTAGTGAGGTTCTCGTCGTCCGGATCGGGGAGATCCTCTGTGAAAGCGTGAAATGACCGACAGTGTCGCCTCGTTGTAAGGATCGCATGACCGGTCTCGGTATCACCCTCGGTCGGTGCACCTGCAATCGGCTCGGCCGGCTTTGCTTGCAGTGATGCTTCTTTGAAGTGGTTCAAGGCTTCCGTGGATTGCCCGCGTTTCCAGGCAATGAACCCCCTGAAGAAAAAAGCGGGCACACTCCTGAAATTCGTGGCCGCAACCGCATCGAGATACTCGAGTGCGGTAGTCAGGTCTCCGCGGATCACAGCGAGTTCGCCAAGTCTCAGGGGCGGCCCAGTCTCGCCTCTGTTGATCTCCAGAGATCGTAGGAAGACGTCCTCCGCCTTATCAAGATCGAAGAACGACGGTTGCTCGAAGCACATGTACAGATCGCCCAGCCTCGCGTAGCTGCGGCTTCCCTGCGGGTCGATTTCCAACAGGCGGTTCCATACCGCTTCGGCTTCAGCGAACTCCCCGAGATCGAAATTCACGCTTCCCAGGTAATACAGGGCGTCACGATGCTCCGGGTTGATCGCGAGAGCGGCCTGATATTGGGTTGCCGCTTCCGCGATTTTACCTGCCACTCGGTCGCTTGTAGCCTGGCGGTATGCGGACCAGAAGCCTTGCACCCGCTGGCGCTCGGCTGCGACAGGGCCCGTGGCTTCCAGCTCAACAGACTCTGCCGACCTGCCGTTGAGTACGAAGATCACGAGGGCCGCAACCACGACAACGCCGAGCAAACCGACAACGAGCTTCATCGAGAATCCCCACCTTCCACCAACCGCAGGAGTTGGTTCGAGGAAACGTGAATCTGCCTGTCTCGCGTTCCGGACGGCCATACGACATCGATCGTGTCGATTATCGCGTTGTTCCCCAGGCCAAAATGCTGTATCAAACTGCTCTGGGATAGATAAGGTCCCTGGGCTCCTACTTCACGAATCTGTACGCCATCAGCCGCA
>JBDGYW010001133.1:0-2510 GCA_039588935.1 Gemmatimonadota bacterium
GAAAAGCTGAAGGGGTTGGTAGATCAGGGCACGCCGACCGAGCGACTCGACGTGATAACGCCGGTCCCGGTGCCCGCGACCGAAGAGATCCTCAAGATGAAGCGGAGCCCGCTACGCTTCATCACGCTTGCGGGAGCTCTGTCAGGACTCACTTTGGGCTTTGCCTTCACGATCTTCACGGTGATTGACTGGCCGATCATAACCGGCGGTAAGCCGCTCGTATCGCTTCCGCCGTTCCTCATCATCGCGTTTGCGCTGACCATCCTTCTCGGGTCACTCGCATCGTTTGCGGGCTTCCTGATCTTGGGCAAGATGCCGTCAATCTCGAAGATCCAGAACCCGATCGAGCATGAGAATCACTTCATCATCTTGCTCAGCGACGAGGGGCAATCGTGAAGGGCCCCACGAATGTACCGGCCATAGCGGGCGGCGTTCTTTTCATACTGCTGGCAATGTTTACTTCCGATGCGTCGGTGCTTCCAGCCTTGTTGATGGTTGCTGCGGTGTTGCAGGGCCTTTTCGCGCTGGCCGCTGCGGCGCACCTGGCTGAAGGACGGTGGATTCTCCCCGCACGCAACACGATTCTGAGCCTGCATCCGTTGCTGCTCTGGCTTCCGATTGCGTTTTTTGCTTACTCCAGGAACATCTCGGTGTACGGCTGGACAGAACATCCCACGTTCTGGCTGAGTCCGGCGTTCTTCATCGCCCGCAACGTGGTAATGTTGCTGATCACGTGGGCGCTCGCGTTCAGCTTTGCCCGCGCCGTACACTCCGGCTCCGGGCGGGCGTCTCTGCTCGCCGTACTCTATGCCTTTGCCTTCGTACTGAATCAGTCGTTCATCGCGTTCGACTGGGTGATGAGCTTCGACTACCCGTGGATCAGCACGCTCTTCGGTGGCTACTTCTTCATCGAGGCCATGTTCCTGGGATTGGCGACCCTTTCACTCTTGGGCATGAAGCTGGTGGCTCAGGGTAAGGCCGAGCGTGGCAAGACCTTTATGGATACGTCGACGTTCCTGTTTGGTTGGTCGCTGCTCTGGGCGGGTCAACTCTTTGCGCAATTCCTCGTGATCTGGTATGGAAACATCCCGGAGGAGCAGCTCTTTCTGGTGCGACGCATTGTGGATTCGCCGCTTCGTCAAATGGCGATATGTATTCCACTGTTTTTGTTCGTGATACCGTTCGGAACACTTCTGTCGAGAGCGGCGAAATCGAGCAACGCGGTGATGACCGTCATTGCGTCGCTCGTGTTCGTTGGCGTGTTCATCGAGCGGTTGCTGTTCATCATCCCTGTCGCTCACATGAACGGCTTCGTGGTCGCGTTGGCCCTGGTTGCTCTCGGTGGGCCGGTGGCGTACGCGATTTGGCAGGGTGCTAACGATGAAGGCGAGGCAGCCGAGCGGTCCGTCACCAACTGATGTACTTGTACATCAACCGAACCATCTTGTAGGCGTCGACCATAGTCTCAGCTTCATATTCGACAGTCCAGCCATCGATGCGGCGCATGCCCGGAATTGCCTGCAGAATATCTGCGCGGGTAGTCGAGGCGAACCGCATGCGGACGGTCATGGGTTCCTGAACTGCGATTGGAGTTGCCGAATCGAGGTCGGCCAACGCCTCGAGTGTGGTTGAGTGTAGCCGAGCACGCGCCATTTCCGGGTGCACCAATCGAGCGACCGAAGATCCGATCGCGTACTTGGTCACGACCGTGCGAACGTCAAAAAGCTGGGTGATCTGTTCGGCGAAGGTGGAGTCGCCCTGCGCCACGATGACTGGCACGCCCAACGAGCCGGCGAAGTAGGAGTTCAGTCCGGCCTCACCAACTTCGACGCCGTTCAACCACAATCCCTTGACCGAACCGGAACCGGTATGTGCAATGAAGCCGTTTTCGGTGCCGGCACGTGCGTGGTGGCCAAGTAGTATCACCGCGTCGAATGACCCATCCAGGCCTTCGACCATGCCCAGTGGTTTGATGTGTCCCTGGATGTACTGGACGCGTTCGTCGAGCTCGGTGTGCAACACATTCTGCATGTCGCCGTGCGAGTCGTTGACCCATACATCCGCCGGTCCGTGCTCGAAGATTGCGTCGACAACTGTGTTCACGTCGGCCGTCGTCAGCTGTCGACCGAGTGCGTAGTCCTTGCCGGATCCGCTGGTCAGTTTTGGAGTGCCGATGCCGCTGATGCCCTCCATGTCGACCGAGATAAAGACTCTGATAGGCTGCTGCGCGGATGCGCCATCGCTGGCAACAGGTCCGAACACGCACAGTAATCCAACGACAAACACCATATTCGCTAAGCGTCTGAGCATGCGATCCTCAGTTCCTGTTTGTAGCTGCACGACCGCCAATCTGCAACCGCAAATCGCCGATCTGCAATCTGAACGCGTTTCCTACCGATCCTCCGCTACCCCTCGCCTCAACTGCCGTACCTGTTCCAAGAGCTCGTCGAGCATTTCCTTGAGTTCCGCGTAGCGGGTGTACGCATCCCGACTCGGGCGACTGTCCGCCT
>JBDGYW010001134.1:0-2509 GCA_039588935.1 Gemmatimonadota bacterium
CTTGGACTCGTCTCGGACGAATCCGGGGACCACGACGGCATGCGGAGGCGTGTCTTTGGGGCGCACACTCAGCTCGATTGAGTGAAAGCCCTTGGGAAAGAACTCCGGCTTCGCGTCAAAAACCAAGCGACTGTTGCCCATGAGCTTCTTGGTCTTGAGCGTCGCAAACGGGTACACGGTCTCCGGCGGTACGATCTCAACGGCCTCCTCCCAGTGAACATCTCCACCACTTGTCACGACTGTGAGCGTCACGAGTTGCGGTTTGTCGTCGAAACCGCCGGGCATGCGCAGCTTCTCAAAAGTAACTAATAGGCCCTTCATGTCCGGCAGCACCTCGACGCGGCGGGCTTGCTGCGATCCTACATAGACCTGCGGGTTTCGCCATAGGTCCGAGCCGCGGAGTAGCACGGTGTGGTCCAAGCCGGCGCGCAGGCGCAAGGGCACCGGCATCGGGAAGTCACTGTCGAATGACGGCGGCTTACGAGCGCTCGTTGTTCTGTGAATGAGTCCCGCGAACATAGCGTCGACATCCGCCGGGAGCGGGACCTTGATCCCGGCCTCCCCATCCTTGATCCCGGCCTCCCATAGCTCGGGCGTGTTTTCTGGAGCGTCTCCATTCTGGTCGAGCCATGCGTAGTCACCGGTGAGCTTGCATGTACGCCACCACGCTGGCACCACGATCGTGGCGTGAACCGAATGCCGCATCGCGGTATGCGTGAACGTCGCCCTCGCGTCGTCACCGATCGCGAATTTGGGCCCGATGATCCAGCCGAACGACGCACGACCCTCACCGAACCCGACAAGTAACGGCTGGCGTCGAATCGCCTGCAAGAGCACTTGCGACCGGCGCATGTAGTCTGTCACACTCTCGATGCTGAGCTTCGGCGTGTGGTAACCGATACCGACAATCAGGTTGAAGATGTCCTCCCGCGCGGAGACGTCGGAGATGTTCTGAGCGTACTCCTTTGGCTCGACCGCGAGAACACGTGCGTCCTTGGGGAGTTCGTTGAGGAATGCCGTCGGGACTCGCTTGCGCGTGATGAACTCGCTCAGACGGTAGAGTTCGCCGGCTTCATAGAGTTCCGTCGCGCGGAGTAGATCGCCAGTGATCGCTTCTCGAATCGGCGTGGACAACCACGTGAGCACTCGGAAGATCTCGTGTAGCGTTTCATCCTTCCACGGTGTCTCAGGAGTCGGATCGCTTTCGACGAGCGCTACCGCGACTCTCTTGCGCCATTGCTCGAAGCCAGCCGGAACCCCTTCATCCGGCTCGGGCTGTGTGACATAGAATTCAACTAAGCCGGAGATGAAACGAATGTAGGCACGGTAATAGGCTTCGCTGATTTCGTCTTCCGACGGTGCCTCCAAGTGCAGCACAACTAGAACGTTGCGAATGCTGTTGTCCCCTGGAGACAGTGCAATGTCGAACTTGAGGTCGTAGAGCGTGTGTCCTTCGAGATCGTGCGAGTCGTCGAGCATCTGCTCGCGCATCGCAGCACGGATGGCCGTGCGGTAGGCGAGTTTGTCGTGGAATCGCTCGATCGACGTGGTCTTGACGGTCGTTTGGACTGGCGACCCGCGGGTGGCGTGGCCAGAGGACTCGGGGGCAGGCTGCGCGTTGGAGGCGGAGCCGCTTTCGCCGTCGTCTGAGGTCTCTGCGTGGTCGCCCGTATCGTCGCCATCGCTCGTGTCGCCATCCGTGTCGTCGCTCCCCTCGCGCCGGTCGATACCGACCGTCAACTTTTGCGTGAGCTTGCGGAGGAACTCTCGGTCACGGATCCCGTGCAGTTCCGGCGTGACCTCGACCTCTAGTTGCTCCTTGAGCCAGTTGGTCTCTTCAACGCGCGCCTGGACGAGCCGCTCACGGGTGAAGACTTGCGGATCGCTCACTCGGACCACGCCCTTCGTTTCCTTTGGCGCGCCGTTGCAACTCAGTACAAAGAACACAACCAGACTAGACAGCGCAGCGCGTAGTGTTTCCCTCATTCCGATCCTCCACCGACAATCCTAGCGGAGTTCCGCACGCGAATGCAAGAGAGCTCGAATTCTCCCAATCCCGTTCACGAACAGCGTGAGCCATCCGCGCTCTCGCACTGATTTGCCACTCATCGTCGCCTCCTTCCTGCGGCTACGCGTAAGGTCAAAAAACTCGTCGGTGCTCGAAAGTGCTGGTGATTCCGGTGTTTTCGAAGCTTGGTACCGAGGCCCTGGACCGCCGCTGGAGTATGGGGATGATCCCCAGCCATGCTTTGGCGCAAGATGCTCGCCTACCTCACCGGCTCCGTCGATCGGGAGCTCCTGCTCCGCAACGAGTTCCTCGCCGCGGAGAACCGGATCCTGTGCTCCAAGATCCAAGGTCGATTGCTGCTGACCGATGCCGAAAAGACCTGCCTAGCTGTGCTCGCCAGTGAGGTTGTTTCCACCTAGTCTCGGATTCGAGAGACCGGCGGCTCGTATCCGACCCCCCCGTGGGGACGCTCCTGATTGTAGTGCCGGATCCAGGACGGCA
>JBDGYW010001135.1:0-2506 GCA_039588935.1 Gemmatimonadota bacterium
ACGGCATCCTGGAGCGCGTCGTCGCTGGGGTGAGAGTAGCGCTGAGTCGTACTGATACTCTGATGGCCTGCGAGAGCCTTCACGATCAGCGGGTTGCCGATCCGCTCCGCAAACCGCGTAATAGCGTAGTGCCGCGTCGCATGGAGCCGATAGTTCTCCTCCCACCTCGCCTCCTGCTGCCAGTGCTCCCAGGCGTGCTGGAGGGCACGGACCGACATGTGGCCGCCGCCCTTACGTGAGGGAAAGAGTGGGTCCTTCGCCCTCCCACCCCGCTGGGCGAGATACACATCCAGCACCTCCCGCACTTTGCTGCGGAGTGGCACCGTATACGAGTTACCAGACTTGACGATCTCCGCCCGCAGCCGTACGCGGGTTTTGCACTTTCCGTCTCGCCCTCTGATATCGCCAATCCGCAGACCGACCAGGGTGCCCGCCCGCATCCCGGTTTCGAGGGCCAACAGGAACAGCGGGTAGTCTCGAACCGCATCTTTCCGCCGTTTCAGGAGGGCTAGGAGACGCTTTACATCGGCTCGTGAGGGGATTTCCGGCCGGGCCTGGCGCTTCCTGCGTCGGTCGGCTCGTTCGTAGATTGTGGGGCGTTGTGGGCGGTAGGGGAGGATCTCGACGACTTGCGACCCGATCATGGCCGCTCCTTGCCCGAATCGTCCTCATCTGGCGTTTGGCAAAGGCGACATTCGAATTGCGATTCCGAGCGGCTCTCACCGTGGGGGCAAGATCCCGCGAATGTCGTGTTTTGGGGGATGAAGGCGACATTCGAGCCCCTCCCCGCCATCCTCGACGCAAAGGTATGCCTCAGCGTGTGGGCGCTCCCTTCGCCGAGCTTCGCCTTGACGAACGCTCTCTTAATGTAATGGCACATGGTATTGGGATTGTGTGACCGCCCCTGCTCGTTGGTGAAAACAAACTGTCCCTGTATTGGGCGAGGGATTGTTTTAACCACTTCTCGGAGACGGCGACTGTAAGGGATAAATCTTCCCTTTCCAGTCTTCCCAGGTCGTACCCACACATACCCAGGACGCTTATCAAGGTCTTTCCAACGGATACCGCATCCCTCAGCGAGACGCATACCTGAATACCGGAGCCACTCCATAACTCGCTTGACTGAAACAGACGCAGATTCGAGGACTCGCTCGAATTCGTCATCGCTTATCGTGAACTCTCGCCCTGGTGGCGCGGGCGGTCGGCGGATGTACTTGGGATCCGCTGGGTTCCCCACGGGTGTATCCAGAACCCCCTCAATAAATTTGAATAGCGTTCCAAGCGCGATGAGATCCTTACGAATTGTTGAAGGGCCGCATCCGTCAACCTTAACCCGGTGCTTGACGAACTGAGCCACCTTGAGGCGGCTGATTTCAACGACTGGAGTGGACTCACCAAAAAAGTTGACGAAGACAGTTGTACGACTGCGATAGTACACCGTCCCCGTGCCTCCACGAGAATCGTAGAGTTCGAGGAATTTACGTACAGCCTTCCCCAGGGTAAGTCCACCTGGACCATGGCCTCGGATTTCCTGTTGAAGCAGTTTGGGCTTGTGGGTGCCAGCGTTGATCTCCGTTTGGATTCGGGTCGCGAGAACTTCTGCCGCTCTCTTGCTGGTGCCCGCCTTGATTCGGTAGCGTTTCCCTTTGTGGTAGTAGTCAACGACGTACTCCTCGTGGTCTGACCTCAGCATAAATCGGGCTGTAAGGGGGGTAGAGGTGCCGCGCGTTCAAACGAGAACATGCCCGTAGAAAAGCGGGTATAAGAAAAGGCTATAACGGAGGCAACGCCTTATATATCTAACAGTTACAGTACCCCTCGCAAAAAGAGAGCCGCATGATCTCCGTCAACCAGGTGCGGCAAGCGCTATCGGTTGAGATTCAGACGCTATGGTGAGAACAGGAAGGTGTTGGTAAAGCCCCCGCCGGATCAGCCGCGCACTCAGCTCTACACCTGGCTGTCGACGATGCTCTTGAGTTCATTAACCGACGGCCACGGTCTACGTCGATGGATCATCCTGTGGCAGTTGCTGCACAGAATGGCGAGGTCTGTCAGCTTAGTCTTCTGCCCTGGCCTTAAGGTCGACACGGGTAGGAGATGATGGCATTCGGCGTAGCCTCGACCGAGGTGTGAAGACCTTCGCTATCCTAGTGTCCATGCGTAGTGTCAGATTCAACATCGCGCTGCATGTCACTCAGCCGTTGTGCGCTCGAAAGCGGCGGTGTGTCGGCCATGATCGGAAATACAACATCTGGACTGAAGATGTCGTCTGGCACTAAATCTCCCTTCCCGTGTGCCCAACAGAATAATTGTAGTCCGAAGACTGAAGGCTCGATAACTATACCTTCTTGATCGAAGGGAAACTTGTGGATCTCGCACTCGCCCTCAACTGACTGCGTATTCCGGTGATGGTGAACGCTCGTTCCGGAGGAAGGTGAACGCCTGTTCCGGCGAACGTGAACGCTGATCGGAGCGAAGCAACGCGGATCGGTGTTCTTGTCTACCT
>JBDGYW010001136.1:0-2503 GCA_039588935.1 Gemmatimonadota bacterium
TCAGGAACGGGTACGGTTCCTATCAAGTGACCGCCCTCGTCGAACACGTCAAACACGAAACCGGACTCGGCGTATGATTCGACCCACAGACGTCCGTTTGGATCGAAGAAGAAAGATCGGACGGCCGGCTTGGCCCGGGGGCGCTCCAGAACCTTGGGGTCGCAGCTCGATCCCTTTCCCCATGTCTCGAGGAATTCGCGGTAGTAGGCTGTGCCTTGGTCCCACTCCGCGTCGGAGATGGGCAGGTTGACGTATTCGCGTTCCACGACCCTCATCGTGTCACCGCTGGTCGCGAGGAACGCAATTTGGTATTGGTCGATGATCACAGTCGCCATGCTTCCGTCGGGCGCAGGCGAGTGCATGAATCGGGAACCAAACGGAATGTCGAAGAAACTGATTCCACCATTCCCGGCAAGGCGACATATCGGTCCTCTGGGTCCGGTCCACTCAAACGTTGGCTGGGGAATCGTGTCGGTCGAGCCAGTGGGAGGGTAGCGGACGTATACCGGTTCCAACTCGTTGCCAGTGTTGCGAAGCAACCTGGCATGGAATTCCATTGCGGAAGTACGATACAGACGAAAATCAGAACCTGTGAGAGTTTGCGACCGCCACAACCCCACCCAATCGCCGGCCGGATCGAACAGTCCGATTCTAGCGTTGCGCCAGTCCAGGGTCGCTAGCGTATCGCCGGCCCAGGCCAGCGATATCAGATCGCCGAACTCTCCCGGCCCCGACCCTTTTCGCCCAATCGTGAGGCGGTAGTCCCCCTCCAAACCGAACACCTGGATCTGCTGAGCCTGTCGGTCGCCTATGTAGATGGTGCCGCTATCGTCGAGTAGCACGGACGTAACTCTGCCGAACGCGTCCGGGCCCTCGTCCTCCGAGCCGATGGTTGTGAGCGGACGGAGCGTCCAGTTAGCCGGGTTTCCCGAGTTGACGACATGCACCACGCCGTTCACAGTGTCGATAGCCGTCAGCAGTGACGGTTCTCGCGGGCCGTCACTGCAAGAGACACCACCGAGGAGCAATGCTAGCGCTGTATAACGCCAGGCTCCCACCTTAGAGGCACTCGTTTTGTTCATCGAAAACATTTGCCGCCACCGATTCCTTCTTAATCTTAATCAGTTCGTAGAGCTGCACGTACTCGACATCGAGTTTGTCTCTGGCCACGCCGACGATGTAATCGGCCTCAAAGGTCCTACAGATCCTCGGGTTCGGCGGGTTGACTCAGACACCCTCCTGGTGTGGGGCTCGCCGTCTGCTGTCTATATCTGGGACGTCAGCCGGAGGGATTCCGTTTACAGGGATCCCAATAAGTTGAGGGGTTAGGGTAGTTGATGTCCTGTTGACACCGCAACCTGCCAGGACTTCAACGAGAGAGGTGTAGTGAACGCTCCATTGCCAGGCATGCGCCGGGCAAACGCCGGGCTCCAGCAGCGGATTGCGTTCGTCACCTCGGACGGGCGTTGAACGGTTACCAGCTGTTACTGATCGTGAGGTTACTGCAACGCACGGGCGCGTGCGGCCGTTACTCAGGTACTTGCCGATATGCTGCCTTGCGCCGTGGGTACACGCAAAGCAGGTGTTTGCAGGATCAGGCAGCGATTGACGACAGGAGAAGCGTGATTGGGGCGGGGCTCAATTGGGGGAAGCTGCTTGAGCCGATCATTGAAAATCGCCCGTCTAACCCTCGGGCGCGTCGGGGCACATGCTGGAACTAGCAACAACAAAGGGCAGCCTGTCGACTGAAGCTTTTCCGGCCGAGGGTCGGTGTGCTTTGGTCTAGACGTCCACCACTTCAAGCTGATCCAGCTGGCGTGGGCGATGCGGCATCCGTCGAAAACGCCTTCTCAGCGTCCTCAAACCGTGTATAGATCGTATCTGCGCGCTGGTCGAAATCCATCTCCCCTACGGTTTTTCGATCTGTCCAGTACTTGCCAGTGATGGTTTCTGGGCGGTGAGCAGCGCCGTGCGTCTCGAGGAGAAGAGCCCCCTGGTGCATTTCGCTGACCCGTGCGTCGCGAAGATGTACCTTCGGTTCGTTTGTGTACACACCAATGAGCTGATAGCCCTCTCCGCTCTGCGACGGCCTGATGTGATCGGCGATGAACACCGATGAAGACTCAGGTGTCATCAGTTTCATCTGCAGCGTTGAGAAGGTCTGTGCGACGGCCATGTAGCAGGTGATGGGAGGCACGGGTTCGGTTTCACCCGGCGGTACGTAGCTCGACTGAAGGACAACGCGCCAGGTCCCCCGCAAATTCGGTCGCTTGACGAACCAGCCGTGCAACCACGGGGCGCGCCACAGCCAGTGATCAAATGCGAGACCGAGCATTACTAGGGACCCTACAACTGCCGAAAACGGACGCGCGTGTTCCCACGTGACGTCCGTTCCTTGCATCAACAAAGCGACGAACCACGCGAGGACGGCTAACCCGAGAAACGTCGATATGTGAAGGCGCTCGCGTTTCACGGTTCGCGAACCCCGACATAGCTCCAGGCC
>JBDGYW010001137.1:0-2503 GCA_039588935.1 Gemmatimonadota bacterium
ATACCGAAACGTTCCTCTCGTTTATTTATTATATGTCAACAGGTTAAGACGTTAATCGGACCGCCTCCGCAGGTGGCCCAGGGATTGCCTATTGGTGTACCGGAGGACGTAATGTGAAAGTCGCAATTCCACGTTTGGGAGAGTCCGTCGCACCCTGCTTCGAGTACTCGGCCACGATGGCGATCTACTCGGTCGAGGAGGGGCGGGTCGTCGACCAAATCGACTTCCCCATCCGCAGCCGTGAGCCGCTCGACCGGGTCCGCCTGCTTCGCGACCAGCAGGTGGACACGATTATCTGTGGCGGCGTCCAGGATGTCTTCGAGGATCTCTTACGGGCGAGCGGTGTGTCTCTGGTTTCGTGGGTGACGGGAAACATCGACGATCTTCTTGCAGACTATTTGCACGGACGGTTGAAGCCCGGATGTCACCAACGCGGGCGACGCCAACCCGACCGCGGGCCCGACAAGGACAAGAGGAGCTAGAAGTGACAAACAGTACATACAGCTATTACGTCGAACAGAAGGCGTTCGAGGTCAGCGACAGGCCCAAGAAATTTTTGGAGGCGTTTGCTTCGGTGCTCGAGCACGGCAGCTACGGAATCGCGCTCGACGCCTACTCGCGCATGAGCGCAAAGTGCGCGCGTTGCGCAAGCGCGTGCCAGCTCTACGAAACGACACACGACGAGCAGGACATTCCATGCCACCGTTCCGAGTTGCTCCTGACAATCTACCGCCGGTACTTCACTCGATCCGGCGTTACCAAGGCCAGGCTGTTTGGCGGATTCGAACTCACGGATGAATACCTGGACGAAATGGGGGAGGCTTTCTATCGCTGCACGGCGTGCCGCCGCTGCAAATTAACCTGCCCGCTCGGCATCGATCACGGTTTGATCACACACCTTTCGCGCTGGCTTCTGGCGGAAATCGACGTGATTCCCAAAGCGCTCCTCGTCTCAGTTCGCGAACAACTCGAGGGCGTAGGTAATACCTCCGCCATCCCTGTACCGGCGCTTCAGGACACGTGCGAGTTCCTCGAAGAAGAGCTCAAGGACCAGACCGGCGTCGACATCAAGTTCCCGTTCGACGTAGAGGGAGCGGACTACGTCTTCTTCCCCGCCGTCTCGGACTACCTGCTGGAGGCGGACACTCTAATGGGCAACGCCGCCGTGATGCACGTCACCGGCGGTTCATGGACGATCGGTACGGGCAACTACGACGGCATCAACTATGGATTGTTCTACAGCGACCGGATGATGGAACGGATCGTCCGCAACGTGGTGGGAGAGGTGCACAGACTGAAAGGCAAAAAAGTCCTCGTCGGCGAGTGCGGGCACGCGACGCGAAGCGCGTGGTTCATACCGACGTTCGAAGGGCCGGACGGGCCGCCCGTGGTCAACTGTTTGGAGTACGCCGCGAAGATGTTGAAGGAAGGAAAACTCCCTCTGAAGAAAGAAAAGATCAAAGAGCGAGTGACCTACCATGATCCCTGCAATATCGCGCGCGTCGGGCGGATCACGGAGGAGCCGCGAGAGATACTGAAGGCCATCTGCGAGGATTTCGTCGAGATGACGCCCAACCGCGCGGAGAATTACTGCTGTGGCGGGGGCGGCGGCACGGTCTCGATAGACGAGATACGGGAGTTCCGGACCGGCCCGATGGGACGGCGAAAGGCGGATCAGATCCGTGCAACCGGCGCGCAGTACGTCGTGTCTCCGTGCGCGAACTGCAAGAAACAACTCCGCGAGGTGTGCGAGGACAACGACCTCGACACCGTCGAGGTCGTCGGACTACACGACCTGCTGCTGAGAATGATCGATTTTGGCACGTCGGCCGCCGGAGAAGAGGACACAACCGTGGAGGAAGCGGTCGGGCAGGTGGCAACATCAGAGTCTGCAGAAACAAAGGAGTAGACGAGAAATGGTTACCTGGTTGGATTGGGCACGAGGGCCTTTTTTCTGGGCTTCCATTACGTTCATGTTCCTGGGGCTTGCCCGGCACGTGTTCGTGACCGTGTGGGAAGTGGTGCGGACCACGCGTCGAGCGGGAGACAAGAACATCCCCTATCGTAAAATCGCGGCAACCACGCTGGCGTGGTTGATCCCGTTGGGCAAACTAAAGGACCGTTTGTTTTTCGGATTGACGTCACTCGTTTTCCACATCGCGATCATCTTGGTGCCGATATTCCTCCCTGGGCACATCGCGTTGTGGACGCGGGGCCTCGGCCTCTCCTGGCCGGCCATTCCCAACGCGCTTGCCGACGTTCTGACGATCGCAGCCGTCGTGACCGCAGTGCTTCTTGTTCTGCAGCGGGCGCTCGCCCGGGACACGCGATGCCTTAGCCGACTCCAGGACTACCTTCTGCCCCTCTTCATTTCCGTCCCCTTCGCCAGCGGTTTTCTCGTTATGCATCCGGCGTGGAATCCATTTCCGTACGAGGCGACGCTGCTCGTCCACGTAATGAGTGCAAACGTCCTGTTCATTCTCATTCCCACGACCAAGCTGAG
>JBDGYW010001138.1:0-3765 GCA_039588935.1 Gemmatimonadota bacterium
CAACGAGAGTACGTCGCCGGTTGGCAGGGGCTGGATGATTGGAAACGTCCAGCGACTGTACATCCAGGGCGACGGTAGTGCACTGATCACGAACGGCGATGGCTCGGCAGCATATTTTGAGAAAGACGGTAGCTCGTGGATCTCGCCGAATGGCGAACCGTCTGTTTTGGCGGCGAATGGCGCAAGTGGCCACAAACGGCTCTACTCTGATTCGACCGTAATCGCATTCAATTCCTACGGACGAATGGACAGCGTGTCAACTCGTACTTCCGGCACGACCATTTACTACTATGAATCGACCGGTAACAGACGGCTCATCAAGATCCGCGATCCAAAGTCGAAGGATACACATATCGGTTATGGGAGCTACGGGATCTGGCGGGTGTATGCCCAGGTGGGAAGTCCCTATCGGTACACCTATTACACCGTTCAATCGAACGGGACATTGACGAACATCCAAGACCCCGACAGCAAGAACACGGTGATTCAATACAGCGGCTACGATCTCTGGAAAGTCACCGACCGTTCCGGCATAACGACGACGTACAGCTATTACGCGACGACCGGCGAGCTGTGGAAGATCACTGCGCCGTACGTCTTCGGCACAGGGACGCCGGTGACGACGATCAACCCGTGGACACGAAAGGTCGTGCCGGCGGGATCGACCAGCTCGTCTCCCTTCGCCGCACCGGGCGCTGCGTCGGTGTGGGACAGCGTCACGGCACCGGGCGGTAGCGCCGTTGCTGCGAGGGTCAATCGCTTTGGCGACCCGGTGGAGATCGACGTGCCTCTCACCTTCGACACGGACATTGAATATTCACAGCACGGGCTTCCCACAAGCGTGCGTCGCTCAGACGCGTGGGGAAGTAGAGATACGATACAGTACGACAGCTACAACCGCCCCACTTGGATCAGAAGGCGCTCGTCGACGAGTTATCCCGACCCCCGGGAGATCCGCTATGGGCCGTTCTCGAAACCAGACAGTGTATGGGGTGGAGGCGAGCCTGCGTTGCGGAACTTCATCAACTACACTACCGGGCGACTTGATTCGATGCGGGTCGGCGGTAATGCCGGGTACTCAGCCACGACCAACTACGCTTACAATTCCAGCGGTCTTCTCACGAGAGTGACGGACCCATCGGGGGTGGTGGTACTCCGAAGAGGGTATGACACGATGGGGAACGTTGTGGCGGATACGGCACCGGGCAACCGTGTGACGCAATACGGACGCGATGGATATGGCAGGATTTCCTCGCTCACGCCGGCGGAAGGTGCCACGCAAACCGTCTTCTACAACGTGATGAATTCACCGGACTCGGTGTCGGATGGAGTGTACTCCACCGAGGTCCGCTACGTGCGTGGAGGTGACTCAGCGTTGGTCATTGACCAAATGAATCAGGTCTACCGCACGGACTACAATGCTGCAGGTTGGGTCGAGTACAATCTGGATGGCCTGGTGTCGAAGTGGACCAACAGAGAGGACCACACCGTCAATTTCACGTACGATGTGGCGGGACGGCCACTCACGATCAACAACGACAGTATCAGTTACAACACCACAGGGTGGTTAATCACCGCATGGAATGCGACCGTTCGCGATTCGACATACGTGACTTGGAGGGGCCAGCCACGATTGGAGAAGCGATACTTTCCGGGGCTCAACAAGACGTATGTGATCGAACGCTTTTACGATTATGAGGGTGTCCTCGACAGCACGACGGCGAGTGGCCCCAGCGTCACTTTCCTGACACGGAAATATGATTACGACGAGGATCGAGGCACGCTGGACGGCATCACATTTGGCAGCAACGCCACCACGTTTGGGTATGCTGACGATTTCGCCCTTGAGAAGCTCACCTATCCGGGAAACCGCGTGGTGGATGTCGATCGGACGTCGCTGAACTTCTTGGCGGCGACGGACGCGACGGCATCGTACAGCACCACGACTGACCGCCAGGCTGGGTACGACGACGCAAATAGGGTCACCCGTCTCCTGCATTTGGACGGCTCCACGGGTCATTTCTATGCATATGACGACCTTGGTCGTCTCGTGCGGGACACGACCGTTACAGTCAACTCGTCGCAATGTACGCCGGTCACGGACGATGGATATCAGTGCACGGGCTTTACGTACAATGGGCATCAGACGTTTACCTACGATTCCGTGGGGAACCGCACGGACTTGTCGGGGGCCTATGGCACAGGCAACCGAATCACGTCATTCGCCGGTTGCCCCTATACCACCGATGATGACGGAAACGTCAAGACCAAGACGTGCGGTGGCATAACGACGACGTACAATTGGAACAGCCGCAACCAACTCGTGTCGATTGTGAAATCCGGTACCACGACGTATGTGAAGTACGACGCGTCCGGCCGGATTGCAATGATTGACGGCCCGTCGGATCGGTACTTTCTGTGGGATGGGGACGATCTGCTGGCAGAGCTGAACTCAATAGGTGGCGTAGAGGTGGAGTACTCATACTACCCGGGGATGGATAACTTACATGCGGTCAAGAAACACTCCAACGGGTACATCTACTACGCTCATGAAGACGCGGCCGGTAACGTCATCGCGCTCACGTCGGGTTCGACGGCCTACCGCACGTACCAATACAGCCCTTGGGGTGGGAATATCGGCGGCAATGACGCTGTGGGATTCAGCGGTACGGACCGCGCGCGGTTCAAGGGGGCACTGTTCTTCGCAGAACTGGGCGGGTTGTATTTCATGCGGAATCGGTGGTATGATCCGGTGACGGGGCGGTTCCTTTCGGAGGATCCGATTGGGTTGGCGGGGGGTATCAATCTGTATGCGTTTGCCGGTGCTGATCCGGTGAATGGGCGGGATCCGAGCGGCCTACAGGGGCCAGAACCATTTCGCTGCCCGGAAGGCTGGTACCATTTCAAGGGGACTGATAAGGAAACCGGCTTGCCAGAAGATAGGTGCGTTCGGCCGCGAGCGTACCGTCTTCCGGACATAAACGTTAGTGCAGACCTGAGCGATGGTTATTGGAATCGACGTATTCTGGCGCATGAGGTACCCTATGTGTCCATGCCTGGGGGCGGAGGCAGTGGGCAAAATACTTCGGGGCTGAAATCTGCGCTATCCTGGTTCTGGTACCGTTTGTCAGGACAGGCACTCCTCGATGAGTGGGAGCGTCGCGGCCCCAGATATGAGCGGCTGGTGTGCGATCCGGAATGCCGAATGGTCGAAGATGTACTCCCGCTGCTTATTCCGTCCCCTTATGCGACCAAGATAAGACTTCACCCACCACACCATACCTTTCGGTTCATTGGTAAGGCCTGGCACTATCAGATGAATCTGTGGATACCTAGAATAGAAGGCTCGGGTTTCGCGCTCCCGAGGCTTCCCCGTTTTTGGAGGTTGCGGTGAGAATTGTAGCGAGGGCTCGGACGGCCGACGAACTGGGAAAGGTTAACGATGAGATTCATGATCGATGGCTGTCTACGGAAGCAATTGAGTATGATTTGACCAAACGCCAATTACAGATTCCGATATGGAATAGGATCCCTCATGACAAGTCTGGAGCACCGGAAACTCGGACCGTTGGTCCGACTATTGTGCTCAGAATAGGCGCGGCGTCCGAAGTACAAAACGAGGATGATCAGGGTATTTGCTGGTATGATCTGAACATCATTGTTTATGACGGACGAACGGGTTGGCTTGATCTGGAAACGAATATCCCTACTCGTTGTCGGGTTCGGGTCGACTACATCGATGTAACGGTGTTTGAGGCCGACTAG
>JBDGYW010001139.1:0-3049 GCA_039588935.1 Gemmatimonadota bacterium
GGAGTCTCTGTCGTTGCTGAGAGCCACGATCCCGGGCACCATCGAACTCAAGCAACGCCTCGACGAGAGTGCCGGAACTGTCTTTGTTAATCCGAGTCAGATACAGCAGGTGATACTGAACCTCGGATCCAACGCCGCTCAGTCGATGGCTGATGGTCGCGGTGTCCTCGAGATTGGTCTGAGGCGAATGGATGTTGACGGCCCGCTGGCTGCGAGAGTGGAGGGGCTTTCCACAGGAGCACACGTCTGTCTCTCGGTTCAGGATGACGGGGGCGGAATGGACAGCAGTACACTGGCGAGGGTGTTCGACCCCTTCTTCACAGCAAAGGAGGTGGGCCAGGGCACCGGTCTCGGACTTTCGGTCGCGCACGGCATCGTCACCGGTCACGGTGGAGCGATTCAGTTAGAGAGCAACTCTGGGAAGGGAACCACCTTCACGCTTTATTTCCCGCGTTACGAAGAGGAGCAGGCTGCCGCAGAGGCTCCCGTGCATGAACGGAGTACCTATCGAGGCTCCGAGAGAATCCTGGCGGTCGACGATGAACCGGAGCTGGCGCTGCTCGTCCGAAAGGGTCTCGGGCGGCTTGGCTACACGGTAGCAGCATTTGGCGAGAGTGTTGAAGCGTTGGAAATGCTCAGGGCGGATCCTGACGGCTTCGACGCAGTAATCACCGACCAGACCATGCCTAAGTGCACCGGCCTCGAGATGGCAGAGCAGCTTCGCTGTTTGAGGCCGGACATTCCTATTGTGTTGACCACCGGGTTCAATGAAGCTGTCACACCAGAGCGCACAGAGAGCGTTGGCATTGACGCTGTGCTCTTGAAGCCGTACAGCATCGAAAAATTGGCGCGATCACTCCGGCAGGTGCTCGATTCAGGCGAGTAGGCGGTGTGCTCAGCTGGGTGATCACCAGGAATGACAAGCCGCAGAATAGCGTTCTTTATCTCATCGCACGGCTTCGGACATGCGACGCGTGCTGCGGCTGTGATCGGCGCACTTCAGGCTCTTGATTCGAGCATTGAGGTGGAGGTCCTTACGTCTGTACCGCGAAGGCTATTTGACCAATCCCTAGAACGCCCAGTCTCGTACTTTAAGTGTATGACGGACGTAGGCTTGGTTCAAGCTACTCCGCTGCGAGAGGATCTGCCTGCGACGCTGCGCCAGTTGGACGACATGCTTCCGTATGATGGCGGCACTGTTAATAGTCTTGCAAAACGGATGACCGATTGGCATTGCGATCTGGTCATTTGCGACATTGCCCCGCTGGGGATTGTTGTTGGGCGAGAGGCGGGTATTCCCTCACTGTTGATCGAGAACTTCACCTGGGATTGGATTTACGGCGAATATGTCGAGGTGGTTCCTGAGATAGTGCCCCACATGACTTACCTCGAGGCTCTCTTTGATGCCTCTGATTACCATATCCGTGCTCAACCTGTGTGCGGGAGTAGCGAATGCGATTTGACAGTCAACCCAATTTGTCGTAAGGCCAGGCTCTCGCCTGGGCAGGTACGCGAGGTGCTCGGAATACCGCGCTTCAACAAGTTGGTGCTGGTAAGTCTGGGCGGGACTTCGGCTGACTGGTATCCGCAGGGTGAGTTGATTGGTTGCACGGATGTGACATATCTGGTACCGACAGCAGGCGATACGGTTGAGGTTGTGGACAACGTCGTGATGGTCCCGGCCCTGTCCGACCTCTATCACCCCGATTTGGTGGGCGCCGCTGATGTCGTGATCGCCAAGATTGGCTACAGCACTGTTGCAGAGGCTTTCGGCGCTGGGGTACCGCTGGGATATATACCCAGGCCCCTGTTCAGAGAATCACCGGTGCTCGAGCGTTTCATTCGTGAACGCATGAACGCGCTCGCAATCGGCGTTGAGGCGTTCGGACGCAGCGGTTGGGCGTCTCAACTCACGAAGTTACTGAACTTCCCAAGAACGGACACCGGTGCCGGAGACGGTGCCCGCGAAGTCGCGGAGTTTGTCTACGGGAGCATATTCCAGATCCAGTCGCCGAGCTTGCCTTTGAATTCGATCGGGTAATACTGGGATTGAGTCTTGGCACGTGCGATATCGACTCAGCAAAGGGTGGTGCTGGCGCGTAGATGAATGTAGAGTCCATCCTGTTTGCATGCCGTGTCTTTTCGAGGGAGGACCTCAGGTGAGCAACAATGAAGTAACCAAGTTCTTTCAATTGGTGGCGGCCGATCCCGATCTCCGAAAAGCAGTACGCGCTGCTGCAGCAAAAGGGGCTGGTGCGGGTGCTGCGTTGGAGGAACTGGGCGCAGTTCACGGGTGTGTATTCACCGTGGAGGAGTTCAACCGCGTAGCCTCTGTCTTTCATCAACAACTGGTCGGTGGCACACATCCTCAGGAGTTGGCTGACGACCCTTGATGTCTCGCCAATCTTTCCAACATGAACCACTGTCTAAACGAACTCAGGAGGGTGACGTACGTATGGCTTTGACCAAGAGACGCTACCGGAGGTTTCAGGCGGGTCGGCTTTCTGCTGTTGCCGGGCTTCCAGAGTGGTCAGGATGCGGTCTACCGCACATTCGATCAGATGACAGACGCGCTCAGGCGTGTCGTTCGGGAGCACTCCGACATTGCGACCATGGGGTCTCTGGGGCAGACGCTCGAAGGCAAGGACATCTGGGTGGTCGAAATCGCCAATCGTGAGGGCACTCCCGTTGACGAGCGGCCCGGTCTTCTGATCGCTGCCAATTTTGAGGGCAACCACTTGGTCGGCAGTGAGCTTGCCGTTCACACCGTGGAGTATCTGCTCAACAACTACGCTTCAAATCCAGACGTGAAGGATCGGCTGGACAACCACGTGATCTACGTCTTGCCTCGGGTCAATCCCGACGCCGCCGAATTGATGTTTGCCGATGTTCGATCTGGGCGTCGTGCGAACACCAGGCCCTACGATGACGACAACGATGCTCGCATCGATGAGGATGGTCCTGAAGACCTTAACGGCGACGGAATGATCACGCTGATGCGCGTTACCGATCCGACGGGCCCATACATGGTCCACCCAGACGACGCACG
>JBDGYW010001140.1:0-2498 GCA_039588935.1 Gemmatimonadota bacterium
GTGCAGGATGGAATCGTCGTGGTCCGGATGATGGGTGGATGTCAGGGGTGTGGCATGGCAAGAGTCACGCTTCAGGAGGGGGTCGAAGCGACACTGAAGAAGGCGATTCCAGCTGTAAAGGGCGTACGCGACATAACGGATCACACGGTCGGAGCAAATCCATATACTGGTGGTGGCCAGCCCTAACCACGAGGGCTCGGTTGCCGCGCTCGGCGTGCTTGACCGGTATAAACTGGCCGGATATGTTCCGTCCTCGCAGGAAGTTACGGCTTCCTTCGCCCTGGTGGTGGAATTGGTAGACACGCTGTCTTGAGGGGGCAGTGGCGCGAGCCGTCCCGGTTCGAATCCGGGCCAGGGCACTTTGGCTGCGGTGATCTGCGGCCAACACGCCACCGTAGCTCAGCGGTAGAGCTCTCGATTCGTAATCGAGTGGTCGTCGGTTCGACTCCGACCGGTGGCTCTTCGTTTATGACATCGAGGAGGCCTATCCTCCTGCTGTAAGCGCGGGAAGAAGTTGCCCAAACTTCGAGTATTCAACGTGACATTTGCTACAGGCGCTCGGGTGCGGTATTGGCCAGGTTGGCCGGCTGGCTCGTGTGTTGACTGAATAGGTACTGAATCAATGATACCAGCACTCCCACCTGTCGAGCCGACCGAGTTGTCCCAAGAACAAACCGGTGCGCTTCAGGATGAGATTCGTACCCTTGCAGCAGAACGTGACGCTGTCATCCTAGCTCATAACTACCAGCGGCCGGAGGTTCAGGACGTCGCCGATTTCGTCGGCGATTCACTCGGGCTCTCGAGAGAGGCAGCCAGCACGAAGGCTGCGGTCATCGTGTTTTGCGGTGTCCATTTCATGGCCGAGACGGCGGCAATTCTCTCACCTCAGAAGACGGTCCTACTGCCGGATATGCGTGCACAGTGTTCCTTGGCGGCAACCGTGACCGGAGATGATGTTCGGCGGTGGAAAGAGAAGTTCCCGGGTTATGTCGCCGTCGGGTATGTGAATACTACGGCCGAGGTGAAGGCCGAACTCGACTACTGCTGTACGAGTGGAAATTTTCTGGAGATCATCGACTCGATTCCGGCTCACAAAGGCATACTCTTCTTGCCCGACTTCTTCCTTGGTGTTCATCTCAAGCATGCTCGTCCGGATCGCAAGGTGGAGGTTTGGATGGGTGAGTGCCACGTTCACAAAGAGATCAACGCGCGCACGATCAACAGCCGCAGAGAAGAATTCCCGGATGCTGAGGTACTGGTACATCCGGAGTGCGGTTGTGCCAGCCAACTTACATATTGTGCCGGTGTGGGTGATGTAGAGCCCGAGGGCCTTCACATCGTCTCCACGGAGGGAATGGTCCGCTGCGTCGAGGCGGGAACCGCGCCCGAGTACATTGTCGCTACTGAGGTAGGCATCATACACCGCCTCGAGCAGCTCGCGCCGAGTGCTACGTTCCATGCGGCGGATCCCGAAGCAGTGTGCGCTTACATGAAAGCGATCACCCTCGAATCTGTCGCAGAGTCGCTCCGGAAGAATCAGCACGTGATCACCGTGCCGAAAGAGATGGCGGACCGCGGCTTACGGGCCATAAATCGCATGGTGAGTCTCGGCGACTGATAGAGCTACTCGGCTCGTGACCTCCACGAACGAACTCCCTGACATAAAGCAAGACGCCCTTGCAGCCGCAGCCCGCGCCCTCGAAGAGGATGGTGCGTACGACATAACCAGTGAGCTTGTCGGTGCAGACGGAGTCGCGGCCACGGGCGTAATCGAATTCAGAAGTGGTGGGGTGGTTGCGGGGTCAGCATACGCGGATGCGGTTGTTCACCTGTGCGAGTGCGGGCAGTTGGATTGGAAAAAAGAGGATGGCGACTTGGTCCCGCCCGGGACCGTCTTGGCCACGCTCGAGGGCGATTTGGCGAAGCTGCTCTTTGCCGAAAGAACGTTGCTCAACTTCTTGCAGCGCGCCTGCGGAATAGCGACTGCAACCCGGGCGTTTGTCGACGAGGTCGCAGGAACGGGATGTCAGGTGTTGCATACGCGCAAGACAGCACCTGGCTTGCGCGCTCTGGATGTTCAGGCGGTGTTGGCGGGTGGAGGAGGGCAACACAGGGTGTCTCTATCATCAGCGGTGCTCGTGAAGGACAATCATTGGCACATATTGGATAAAGGTGGCAGTGGCCTACGGATTGCCTGCGACGGCGCTCGAAGACGAGGTGTGGACGGCATCTACGTGGAGGTTGAGGATCCCGACCAGGTACGAAGCGCCTGCGAAGCCGGCGCCACGCGCCTCTTGATCGACAACCAGGATCAACACGAATTCCGAAATCTGGCCGCCGCTGCCCGCGAAATTGACGCCAAAATCCAGATCGAAGCCACTGGTGGAATGACGCTCGAATCAGCACGCAGCTATGCAGAGAGCGGTGCCGATTTCCTTTCGGTGGGCGCGCTTACACACAGCGTGAAAGCAGCGGATGTGGCGTTGGAGATCACGGCG
>JBDGYW010001141.1:0-2497 GCA_039588935.1 Gemmatimonadota bacterium
CCATCGAGGACGATGCCGTGGTGACGGAGCGGGGTGTGGAGTGGCTCTACCCTGTCGCTGATCGCATCCTGATCATCAAGTGACTCGGACCCGGCAGTCGCATGGAGACGAGAGCCGAGGCGCCACACGGCGTCGGACGCGGTCGGTTTGTCGAGGCACCACTGGCGGACCACTGCCGCTTCCGGCATTTTCCCCGCGGCAATACAAGATTTCCTTAAATAAGGAGCGGGATATGACCAAGGCAGCGTCGCTTCTCGTCGGGGCACTCCTCTTAGGGCTCCAACCGGGCCCCGTGCAGCAGAACTCCATGAGCTTCTTCATCACGAGCGTCGGCTCGGGAAACGGTGCGGATCTGAACGGGCTGGCCGGCGCGGACGGGCTTTGCCAGGGCCTGGCCATAGCCGCCGGCGCCGGGGAACGCACGTGGCGAGCCTACCTCAGCACCATCAACTCCGACGGCAGTGGCGCCGTCCACGCCCGGGACAGAATCGGCTCCGGCCCGTGGTACAACGCCAAGGGTGTGATGGTGGCCGAGAGCGTCGCCGATCTCCACAGCGACAACAACGAGCTCTCGAAGGAGAACTCCATCACAGAGAAGGGCGATGTCGTGAACGGCCGCGGCGACCAGCCCAACATGCACGACATCATCACCGGGTCGAACCTCGACGGGACGGCGTTTTCCGGCGACGACTACAACAACTGCAACAACTGGACGAGCAGCGGCGAGGGGAGCGTTCAAGTCGGTCACCACGACCGCACGGGCGGTGGAGCGAATCCCACGTCGTGGAACTCGGCCCACGGCTCCCGGGGCTGTAGCCAGGAAAACCTGCAGGGGTCCGGCGGGAACGGCTTGTTCTACTGCTTCGCCGTCAACTGACCCACCGGGCGCTCGTTTGAAGAGTAGGGAGGCTGACACCTCGCCCTCCCTACTCTGCCCCACCTTCCAGATGCACACGAACAAATAACGAACACGTAACGATTCTTTCGCTGCACAAGCGTTCCCAACCCCCTCATCGTCCCAATCGTAGCATTAGCAACCGGGATCTCGAATAACAAAACGCCGGCACCGCCTGTCCAAATCACAATGGAGGACTCCGGAGACAGACTAGAGAGACGTTTGGGGCTCTTCCCAGCCACGAACATCGTCATCGCTGACATGATCGGGGCCGGGATCTTCACCACGTCCGGTCTTCTCCTACTCCAGCTTGGAAGCCCATTGCTCATGATCGCCCTCTGGGTGGTCGGCGGCGTCTTGGCGTTGAGCGGTGCCCTTTGTTACGGAGCCTTGGGCGCGGCTATGCCACGGGCGGGCGGTGATTACGCGTATCTCTCTGAGATCTTTCACCCCTCCCTTGGCTTCCTGAGCGGGTGGGTGTCCCTCTTCGTGGGTTTCTCCGCACCCCTGGCAGCTTCCTCTCTGGGATTCAGCGAGTACCTGGCTCGCGCCTTTCCATCACTTGGCCTCGGAGCCGATCCGCATTTCGCCAAGAAGGTCGTCGCCCTAATGGTGATCTTTGGTCTTACGGGCGTGCATATGCGGGGAATGCAGTTCGGAGCGAGAGTCCAGAACTACCTGACCGTGGGAAAAGTGGCGTTGATCGTTGCACTGGTCACAGTAGGATTCGCAATCGGCCAGGGCGATCTAGGTGGCCTCGTGGAACGCGCCGCCGTCAACAGTCCGGATGTGAGTTGGAAGGCGGTCGGCCTTTCCCTGATGTGGATCATGTTTGCCTACAGCGGGTGGAATGCCTCAGGGTACATCGGCTCGGAGATCCACACCCCCGACCGGAACCTGCCGCGATCTCTCATACTCGGGACCAGCGTCGTTCTCATACTGTACGTAAGCCTCAATGCACTCTTCGTCTACGCCGTGCCGCTCGGTGAGATGCAGGGTGTCATCGCCGTGGGAGGTCTTGCGGCGTCACACCTGTTTGGACCCGTCGCCGAGCGCCTCGTTTCTCTGCTCATAGCTTTCGCCCTGCTGTCGGCTATCGGCGCGCTGATTATTTTGGGCCCACGCGTGTACTACGCGATGGCCAAGGACGGGTATTTTTTCAAGATAGTTGCCGACGTCGACCCGGTACATCGAGTTCCGTCGAAGGCCATCATGCTCCAATGCGTAATCGCCACAGTCATGGTGCTCTCCGGGACGTTCGATCAGATCCTGACGTACATGGGGTTTTGCCTGGGGATTTTCCCCATCCTCGCCGTGCTTGGTGTGTTCAAGTTGCCGATTCACCACAACAACGTGGCACGATCGGCCGGGTACGCCACGGCCGCCATACTCTTCGCATCTGTCAGCCTGGCGATTCTCGTCCTGGCCTTCCTCGAGCGCCCTGTCGAGTCGACCATTGCATTGGTGACGGTCGGGATCGGCATTCCGTTCTATGTCGCCTTCGCACGAGCGAAGCGATACATGGTCGAGCAATCAGAATGAGGTTTGTATCATGAAATCGAGACTGCTGTTTCCCTGTCTTGCGCTCGCCAGCATCCTCTT
>JBDGYW010001142.1:0-2496 GCA_039588935.1 Gemmatimonadota bacterium
GTACACTCAGTGCAGGAACCACAAGCAAAGATGCTCAAACGTGTCGGGATTTCATCCAACGTTTGGCGCGCATGAGAGAAATTGCCGTATTGCGCCGCATACATGTACGTGCGCATCAGCGTTGGAACATCCACGTTCTTCGGACAGGTCGGCAAACACTCCTTGCACTGCTGGCAGAACTGGATCTTGCCCTGGAGATCCCGTTCCGCCAGGAAGCTCAGCTCCTCATCCGTGTACGAAAGATCCGAGGCCACCGACCAGTCCAGATCCAGTTGATCGAACGTCGTCACTCCCGGAATTATCGTAGTCACCTCTTCGTGGTTCAGTACCCACTTGAGCATCGCGGTCTGGTTGAAGGCGGGCACCTCCGCTCCGGAACCGGGCCCTCGGCGTCCACCTCCCAAGGCCTTCATGCCAATGACCCCGACGCCTTTGTCGGTGGCGCTTCTCATGGCCTCGAGCAACTCCTGGTTCTGCGCCATGGTCACATTGAATGCGATCACAGCGACCGCCCAAAGATCGCCTTTCGCCATTTCATTGAGTACTTCCGCCTGGCCTGAGTGCGTGGAGATCCCGGCACAGCGTATCTTCCCCTGCTGCTGGAGCTCCGCGAAATACTCACCGGCTATCTCATGGTTCACACCTTCAGCGTCCGACTGCGCGTGGTGGTAGAGAATATCAACGTAATCCGTTTGCAGGCGCCTCAGGCAACCTTCGAAGGTTCGTTCCAGCTCACTCCTGAAACGAGATCGCTCGACATTCCTTATGCTCCGTCCGATCTTAGTGGAAAGACAGATCTCGTCCCGATTCCCCCGTTCACTCATAAACGTGCCGAGCACCTCTTCGCTCCTACCCTGCAGGTATACCTCTGCAGTGTCGAAGTGGCGGACACCCATGTCGTAGGCGCGATGATAGAGTGCGGGCGAATCGCTGTTCATTGCACCAATGCTCACGATGGGCAGCTCGATTCCCGTTCTCCCCAATGTGCGCATGATTGGCTGCGTAGAATCCTGGCGTCGAGTTGGTTGCGCAACAGCCGCAACAGGCGCTGCTCCGGCAAGTCCCACGGAGGTTATCCCCGCTACGCTGTTGGACAGGAAGGCTCTTCTCGATTGTGGCCGCTTTTCGATTGTCATAACAGAACGCTCCAAGGAAACCGGTTGAACTACACGGAAGCTACGCGCTCATCAGTATGCCACACATTATCCCTGTTCACACACCGGATCGTCTACACCGATATCGGGAACCTCGTTCCCTACAAGATCAGCGTATGCGTGTACTTCACCATCAGCATTTCGCCCAGCGACTTCAGCTCGCCTTATTCTCCTCTTCACCCGGATCGACTCTGGGCAGCCGCCCGTATCTCGGCCATCTCTCCCTCGCTTAGCTGCTCGAAGGCACAAGCGACGCGGACGTTCTCCTCCAGATGCGTGATATCCGTAATGCCCACGATCGCGGTCGATACGGGGTAGCTCAGCGCGTAGGGCAACAGTTGCCGGATGTCGAGGCCCCGTTCGATCAGCGCACCGCGGACAACCACCTTCATGGCGATCACACCGACCTCATTCTGTCGGGCCACCCGGAAAAACCGGTCCAGGTCTTCGGGGTCGTCCATGACTTCCCGAGCGGCATTGAGCGTGATCAGCGCACAATCGTACGGATAATCCTCGAGGGCATCGGCGAGCACCCGAGCTGAATGTCCCGTCACACCGATGAACCTGATCGTGCCTTCGTCGCGGAGCCGCTCGAACGCCTGACGGGCGCTGTGCGGCTGTTGCAGCTGCTCGAGCTGCCCGTGTATGCCGATGGCATGGTGCTGGTACAGGTCGAGGTGGTCGGTCTGCAGTCGTCGCAGACTCAACTCAACCAGCGCCATCGTCCCGTCGTAGGTGTAATCGTGGCTCTTAGAGGCCAGGAAAACCTCGTCGCGACGCTCCCGCATCACGGTGCCGATGTTCAGTTCACTGGCACCGGTACCGTACCGGACAGCAGTGTCGATGTAGTTGATGCCCAGATCGATCGCCCGGTTGACGATTTCCACGGCCTCGTCGTGGCGGTTGGGCATGGACGGTGTGAACAACCCGCCCAGGCCGTAAATGCTCGCCTTGTGCCCCGTTTTGCCCAGAGGCCTCTTCGGTATGGGCATAGGGGACTGTTGGGTAGCTCCGGTTGCGGCCTCGGCGAATACACCGCCCGAAGCGGTCAGGCCCAATCCTGCTGACGCGGCCAGGCTGCCTTTCAGAAAGGTTCTGCGATCGCATCCGCTGTCCACGGGAACCTCCTAAATACTCTCGATTTCGCTATGGCTCCACGACGTCGTTTTGTGGCCCGCGTAGTGAGCCACATCCCCAACAAGGGCCGGGTCCAACTTGATTCTACCTATGATCAATGCTATGGCCTCCGCAGCACGCTAAACGACATGTTCAGCAATTTCCAATCATCCTCCTGTTTCTTATAGACTTCGGTGACCATAAAGGGATTCGTCACCTCATTGCC
>JBDGYW010001143.1:0-2496 GCA_039588935.1 Gemmatimonadota bacterium
GTAGAATCGCGAGTCCCGCGAGCCTCATCCGCCGATTCTGCCGCTCCACTTTCTCCAGTCGCGCCACAACTGCCTGCATGTGTTCACTCATGTCACGCCCCCTACAAATGCGCCATCACTAATTCGATGCCGTTCAATCACCAACCCTAGCTCCTGATTTTGCTATTTTTCGAACTTTTGCTCCAGCAGATCGAGGGTTGCCTCATCAATCATGTACGTCACACCTCCCCCTATTACGGTATCGGCAGGAGGCCAGAAACTGATAACGAATCGTCCATCCCCGCTTCGCGCGCAATGGACACCGTGGTGTCGCATGATCAATTCCTTTGGTGTCAATGCAACGCCCTTGCTCCTCCACCACTCTTGGTGAGCCTTATAGGCCACCAAGAATGCTGCCATGAGACCCGAGTCTGCGAGAAACCCATCCGTAATCTGTTGGTCTGCAGATTGTCCCAACGCCACCTCGGGATTCTGCGCCCCGACCAGAAGACCGGCCACGATAATGGCAACCGAAATCATCAATCTTGTCATGGGATTGAAGTCCTCCCTTGTCACCTGTTCGCTTCACCCCCCAATACCTCAACGCCCTCATGAGCCGCCTCGGGTCCGGGTCGCAGCCGCGGCTAATCAGCGGCTCGCCCGACACTTGGCGTCCCATCGAACCTCTCGCGATTTGTTCACTGTCCGGATTCCCGTGGGCTCATTCTCGCACATGTAAACCACGTCGGGACAGTACAGGCGAGTGCTCCATACGCGACTGAACGTGTCTGGAATCGCACAGCGGGGCGCTGACAGACGGTTGGGGAGACAGTATATCTACGGAGCGTTCTCGGCGCGAGAGCCTAGCTCGTTGCCTGTGTGTCAGTAGACACAAATATCCAACATTTCAGCGTAATTGTGAGCTAATATAAAGCCACGCCTGCAGATAAGGTTCCAAAGATGAGGGCTGGTCAAGCCGCCGTTTCTTCTCACATCCCGCAACCACCACAACATACAAGGGACACGAATCTAACTTTGCGAACCCAGCACTGGGTGTCCATGCTCTTGTGGTGAACGGAGACACGCTCATGAACTGCGCAACCGTCCTGCCCAAATCCTCAAAGCCTCGGCTCGTGCTTTGCTCCCTGCTGCTCCCCGCACTGCTCCTTGTTTCGTCTCCCACCACGATTGCGGAGACTCCCGAGAATCCCATCTTCCGTGTCAGCCCCTCGGGGTGGGATTCGGCAAGCGTCCGCGACCCGGAGGTCCTGTCTCTTAGCTCCCGTTTATTCATGTGGTACCAGGGCTCTCAGACGGACGTCACCTCCAGCCAGATCGGGTTCGCGACCTGGCACCCTGAGCTGAACTACTGGAACAGGCCCCCTGAAAACTCGATCATCGTGCAGGACCAGCCCTGGAAAGCGTCGTCCATCGGTGGGATGTCAATCGTCTTAGGTGGTGGGTCAAGGCTCCAGTTCAAGATATGGTATGAGGGCCGGTCGGCTGACGGTGACTGGAGCATCGGCTACGCGACCGTTCCCTATGCAGTTTGGGACTGGACCGATCATCCGGACAATCCCATCATCCCGCACGGTCCGGACACGTCGTTCACCAGGTCGATCCGTTCCCCGACGGTGGTCAAAGACCGGGGCTTTACGCGGTTCCCCCAAATCCCCGTGTACAAGATGTGGTTTTGGGGCAGCAATCTCGACTTCGGCGGAACGAGTGCCGGTATCGGCTTAGCTGGCTCCGACGACGGCATCAACTGGACCTTGCCTGACGCACCTCTGCCGGGCCTGAGCGGGCCCGAGTTCCGCGATCCGGATGTTCTGAGACTCGGTGACAAACGCGACCTCAACTTCCGTGGATTCTGCGCCGATCCGATCTTCAGTTCGAACCGATCGACCGGTGGGAACCCGTGCGACTTCTATCCGTTTCTAGACAACGACCCCAACCGGCCAGGAATCCCTTTAGTAGGCGAAGCCATCGTGCGTGATATGAACGCACTTGGGCGGATCATCGCAGCGAGGCTTAACCCTTACCACATGTTCTACGTCAAAGGGACGGACATTTACCGCGCGACATCCAGAGATGGTCAGGACTGGACCAATCATCGGTTGGTCTTGTCTCCCGACCCTTCGGAATCCTGGAGGAGCGACAACGTCTCGGGTCCGAGCGTTGTCCAGTACAACGACGAGCTCTGGATGTTCTACGCCGGTTCTCCCACCGGTTTCGATTCGAACATCGGCCTGGCCACCTCCCTCTCCCCCATTGCAGTGAGCACGGACGTCAAGCCCGGCACCGATCTCAACTCCGTGCGGCCGCACAGCGCGGGCGTCATTCCCGTTGCGATTCTCGGATCGGACACCTTCGACGTCGCGGACATAAACGCAACCACATTGACTTTTGGCCCCAATCGTGCGACCCCTGTACATGACTCGGGGGGACACCTGGAGGATGTCAACGCCGACGGTTTGATTGACCTGATGTCACATTACCGGACGGACGAGACGGGCA
>JBDGYW010001144.1:0-2494 GCA_039588935.1 Gemmatimonadota bacterium
GGGGGGCATGACGCCTCGAATAAGCGGCGAGGACTTCTACTTTCTGCAGAAGCTATGCAAACACGGACGGGTACTTCACTGGTGCGCAACTCCGGTGGCCCCGGCCACTCGCAAGTCCTGGCGCGTTCCCGTCGGTACCGGTCAAGCCATCGTCGCGGCGTGCGAAGGCGAACACGCCGACCGTTACCCGCTCTATCATCCGGAACTCTTCGACCGGGTGCGGAGCACGACCGAGGCATTCCCCAGACTGTTCGCCGCGCCTGTCGAGACCCCGCTGGACGGGTTCCTGCGGGAGAAGACAAACACCGACGATCCGTGGCAACCTCTGCGCGAGAACCACAAGACGGTGGATCGTTTTGTCCGCGCCTGCCACGAGCGGCTCGATGGGCTCCGCATCTTGCAGTACCTGAAAGCCGAGTATCGTCGGGCGCCGACCGACGACCGGAGAACGTTGATCGATTGGCTGGACAGGCATGGGAGGGTCCTTCCCGGAACCGAGGCCGAGGTTTTACACTCGTTGTCGTTGCTGTACGAGCGGAAGCTGGCCGACCTGAGCATTCCCGAACTCGACGGGATACGCAGGATGCTCTTTAACATGGAAGATCGTTATCGTCGAGAGGACGACCTAATTGACTGAGTCTTCGATCCCACTGATCTGCATCCTGGGGCCCACCGCGGCGGGCAAGACTCGTCTCGCGGCGCACGTGGCGGCGGCGGCTAACGGAGAGATTGTCAGCGCCGACTCGCGTCAGGTCTACCGGCAGATGGACATCGGGACAGGGAAAGACCTGGAGGACTACAAGGTCGGTGGCCGCACTGTGCCGAGCCATCTCATCGACATCGTCGACCCCGGCTACGAGTACAACGTCTTCGAGTTCAAGCGAGACTGCGTCGCTGCCATCCGAGAGATCCATTCGCGAGGCCGCCTCCCTGTTCTTTGCGGTGGCACCGGCCTCTACCTGAGCGCGGTCTTGCAGGACTACCAGCTTCTTTCAGCTCCACCGGACCCCACGCGCCACGCCGAGCTGGAGGCGACGCCGACCCAGCGGTTGATCGACGAGTTGAAGTCACACGGTCCGCTCCACAATACGAGCGACATCCAGGATCGCAAACGCCTGATTCGCGCAATCGAAATCGCGGAGGCCGATCCTTCCGCCCTCGCGCCGTCGGTAGAACTCGACTCGCGCGTCTTCGGGGTTCGATGGGAGCGACGAGAACTGCGAGAGCGCATCACCCAACGATTGGCGCACCGGCTCGACCACGGGCTGCTCGAAGAAGTGCGTGCGTTGCTGGATCGCGGACTGACATATGACCAGCTCATCTTCTACGGACTGGAGTACCGTTACGTCACAGAGCACCTACGCGGCGACATTTCACGCGAACAGATGTTCGCTGCGCTGAGCGTCGCTATCCACCAGTTTGCCAAACGGCAAGACACATGGTTCCGGCGTATGGAGCGTCAGGGGGTGGAGATCAACTGGCTGGATGGAAGGGACACTCCCGAGGCTAACGCAGGAAAGTTGCTCGGGCGGTATCGTGACCTTAACCGGGTGCCGGACACACTTCGTTGAGCTCCGCAGCCCGATACGATCGGGCGGAGCGCCTTCGTGGTGATCAGTGCACGAATCGCGTCGACAACCGTGGCCTTCATGAAGAATTGCAGGAATAAGCAGAGGCCGCACCGGGCGATGCGGCCTCGCAGCCTGCCACCGAAGAGACAGAGGGGATGAATTCTGAACGAAACGTATCAAGCCAGAAGTTGAGGGTTAACTCAGACTCCTGCGGCATTCACCGTCGAAAGCGTGACAGCCATACGGATTCATGTGCGCATGATACGCTCAACCCGGGCTGGGGCCTTAACCGAAAGAACGCGACGATGATCAGAATGATGCCGACCATTGCGGTTGCCACGGTGCCGCTGTGTTTCGAGCGTCTTTCTTTCCAGTCTCCACAGCCCGGCACCCTCCCTCCGCGCACTGTAGTTCGCGAGCAGAAAGAACGATCCCAAGTCACCGAACTGCTCACTAACGCGCGCTCCGGGAGGCACCGGACTGCTGCGCGGATTATTCAGAGCGCATGGACCACGAATTCCGCGGTTTCACGTGCTGCAGCGCGTCGCAAGTTCACCTAGGGGTTCGTTTCTCAAGAGGACGTTCTCTACAAGGGGCTTAAAAGCCTGCCAGACCGCCACCTAGGGAGGCAATACGACGCCGTTTCGGGCGTTTTGTTCCCTACGTGTCCGTCAACATCTCAGATGAAACTTCCGCGTTCCAGGGTGCGTCCGGAAAAAATCAGATTAGCCTGCGTTCGCACCGCGCGTTGAATCAAACGAGTTGTGGGAACCTCGTCATTCCACATAACATTCGCTGAGGGGAATGGTCAATGACTCTGAGACCGATACACATCCTCGCCACTGGTGCAGCAGTCATCTTGTTGATGGGGTTGTTCCCGCCTTACTTCGGCGTGTACGACCAAACAGGGGTCAATCGGCATA
>JBDGYW010001145.1:0-2494 GCA_039588935.1 Gemmatimonadota bacterium
CCGAGAAGGCCAGGTTGCACTTTGAGCAATCTCTGACAGTCGCCGAGGAGATTGGGCTCGACGCCGGAGTAACGACTGCCGTTCATCACCTAAGCCTGTTTTCGACACTTTAAAAACTGAATAGACGCACCTAACCCTCGGCAGCGCACCGGCACGTTTGGAATATTACGCTCCGCTATTCGTCATTATTATGACAAGGCTGAGACCAAGATCTGTGGCGGTCAGCGACTCAGGTACAGGGGTACGATCCCTGCAAAACACGCGCTCTCGATACCGTGTGCTCGGCAGGAATACCTGAATCGCCTTCCGGCAAATCTTGTGCGACCAGGTCGTGACTGCACGCGGATACCCGTCAGGTGGCCGGTCATTCACAGATGAGCAACGCGGTGATGGCTGACAATGCCCAGTGATGCTGCATCAACAGGTCTGCTCATCACCTGCCGATAGGCGTCATCCTGTGGAAGCAAAACACCGCTGTAAGGTCGCACGGCGACCTCTCTGTGCCGGTTGACCAACGGGGGCGCGACGCGATACCTGGTGGGTCTCAGCCCTTTGGCGACAGGACAGCCAGGTAGGATGCTACCGAGGGAAAGTCGAGACCGTCCAGCACCCCTTGTTGGAAGTCAGATACGTCACCAACCTGATAGAGACGGCTGCCATCGATGAAAGTCTGGTCGGTGGCGTACAAAGAAGCAAACTCGTTCAGAATGCGTTGACCTGTGTAGGGTAGAGATGCACGCTGGCAGCGTAGTTCCAGCATCGACCAAGCCAACAAGGCTACCATGTTAATGAAGACCATACCTTCGATACGCTGATCCGTCTTGAGAAAAATCGGTCGCACGTGCAACGGACCTTTCAACACGCCATTGCGTTTCTCGATCCGGTCCTGTCCCTTGAAGTAGCGCAAGGCTTGTTCTGCGGTCAATGTGGGGTGGTTGGTGCCCAACAGATACTTGCCATCCAGAGCCGTTGCTTCGGCCAGTTTGGAGCGGTTGATGGCAAACTTGAGCTTCAGAGCCCGGTCCTCGCCACTCAGTTCTTCCTCGACCAGGGTTTTGGCAGGATTGCCCCGTTTGGCCAACATGATCTGTTGCGCGGCGTACGCTTTGCGGATGTATCGCCCTTGGTTGAGATGCCCCTCAATCTCACGCAGTCGATTGAGCAACGCTTTCAGGTGGTGCTTGCGTTTCTGTTCATCCAGCCGGTGGTTGCCTGCACTCCACACGACCAAGCCACGGTCGGCAAAGGTCTGCCCATCGTGCGTGACCGAGAAAGGACGCCACACGGCCTGATAGGGCTCAAACTCTGGATCGTTGACCGCGCGCCGTGGACGATAAGACAGCGGATGAGCCGCCAACTCTGCCCGCTTCACACTGCGCAGCACAGCCTTGACGTTCTTATCCTCCTCCCACGGCCCCAGGTAGCATACGTCATTGCCGTGGGCAGCAACGACCAAGGGCGGTGTCACCATCTTGCCATCGCTGACAATCAGGGGGTGGATCTCGGCACCCCTCAGATCTAGGCAGGCCAGCAGATCCACGATGCTGTTCAGGTTGAGCACCGGCAGTGTTACGTCGGTTCGGTTGCCTGCCAGCAAGTGATAGATGAAGGGCATGCGCTCAACATGGGTCACATCGTACCCGATCTTGGCCTGCTTGCATTTGGGCTTATCGTCGCTGCTGTGTCCATACCGCGCCAACTCGCTCTCGCTGTACTCACCTTCAAAGTAGAAGGTCGTCGTGTCCCAATGCAGCACGCTCAAGTCGATCCTTTCTTGCTGCACCGCCTGCTCCACCAATCGCAGCCACAGTTCTTTCAGGTCGAGATGCATCGCATCCAATGCCCGCGCCAGACACTTGTCGTACAACTTGTCGGCACGGACACCCAACAATTCAGGCAGGATCGTTTGCTCTGCCCAGTGCTCCACACGATAGAGCGGCTGCGGGGCCATCAAGCGATTCAGCGTCAGGATCAACGCAATGCACCCCAGGTCGATCTTGTGTCGTCCCGGGCACACCTCGTTGACCGTCGCCCGCAAGCCCAACCTTTCCAGGATGGGGTAATACACCGGCACCACACCGATATGCCTGGTGCTTGATTGCCGGGTCGCTTCTGCCACGCGTGCTGCCCAGGTCAAGGGGTCTTGGTACTCGTCTTTCGTCATCGCTATCCTCCTGCAACACGGGAACAACGTGTTGCAGAAATAGCATACACCAGATGCGTCAATTGGTAAAGAGCATGTCAATGAGGGACGCTTTGATGCAGTTTTTGACTGTTTGTGTGCAAGTGACACTTGATCGACTCTTGACGTCCCACCTGTCAACTCTCAAATGCCACAGAACATAGAGATACAAAAACACAAAAAAATACTGGCAGTGACAACTTCGTAAACTTTACATAATAGTGTCGAAAACAGGCTAAGCAACAACCAGGCTCAGCACGGCGGTGGGATGTCCAACTATGCCAGCAGTAGCCCGACGCTAAACTATGTCAC
>JBDGYW010001146.1:0-2493 GCA_039588935.1 Gemmatimonadota bacterium
GTGGCAGCCGAAGGTGGGGGAGAGGGTGGTTGATAGGATTCTTAACGGCAAGGCGGGTAGAATAATCGAAATTAGCGATAGGATTTACGTGCGCCTTGACACCGATGCAAAATATCAAAGCCACGCGCGCGAACGTCGGCATCTCCGCCCCGAAACCTGCGCCGACCGCGAGAAGCGAGCGAAGGAGATCGTCGCGAACGCCAAGCCGGGGGACCGGTTTCGCGTGATTGAAAGGCCGGTCAACAGTTCCGGCACACTGGATGAGGGCGAAGAACGCAACGCCGGAAAGGCTCTATTCTACAGCGACCGCAGTAATATTGACGGGTGCGGACGCTTTGTGCGCGAGATCGGGGACTCGAATTTCACAACGCATTATTGGTGGAACCTCGTCCCCCTCCCGCGCGAGGCCGAGGAGCCACGCACCTGCGTTTGTCCCAACTGCGCTGGCAGCGGGAACGGTGCGTATGAGGAGCTAACCTGTGATGTTTGTGGTGGGGGCGGGGAAGTTCCCGAAGAGCCGAAGGAGAAGCGGTGGGAGTTAGTCAGCCGCCGACACATCACGCAGGATGATATGGGTCGGAAATATTACCAGTTTGTAAACAACGCATTTCGTCCGATCTCTGAAAAAGATGTGGGCTGCTATGCAACCATCGTCCGCCCGCTCACCACCGACCTCCAGATTGGCCGGCTGCAACGGACGGTAGACAACCAGCGGAGGGCGTTGCGGCAATTGCACACCGCGCACGACACGCTCCGGAGGCAACTCGACGCCGAGACGAGCAAAGAGGTCGAGGCGATGCGGGAGTTCTGTCGGTTGTTCGATGAATGGGTGCAAGCCGAAATGGCAGACAAGTGGAACAACATGCACGACGCATACGGGCGCGTCCTCGACGCAAGGGGGGAGAAATGAAATCCACAACCTTCATCGAAGAGCGACATTTCCTAAACAGTGACCCGTCTGACCTTTCTGCCGTCCGCGTCCGAATCCATATGGAATGGGACGATAAATATGAGTTCGCCAGTGGTCTGCTTTCAATTTCCGATGGCAGTGAGGTTGTGCAGTTTGATCTGGATTGCGAGACGGGAGATGGCTTCCGGCGCTCGGAAGAAATGCTGAGTACGTTGATTGCGCTACTGACCGAGACGCACAACCAACTGGACGAGGCGCGGTCGTTGTTTGTACAGGCTGAGAAGAGAGAAAAGCAATGACTATCGGCAGGCGAGAAAAATGGTTCTTGGATGGCCCGTGCAGGGCCAGCGACCGCTCGGTTGCCGATTGCGGGTGCTCCGGCCCATTCGAGGCCAACCCGAGAGGGTGCAAGGGGTTACCCGTCCGGGTCGCGGCGTTGCGGCGCGGCGAAAAACAGGATGGGCTGGGTGTGACAACCACCGCAATGGTCCCAGCCGACATTTACCCACGCCGGTCGGTACGTTTTGCCTGTTTAGTTGGGTTGGCAGCTTCGGCTATGCCACGGAATCCGACCCGCGACCCAATCACAACGCCGGGCACGGTGCGGCTGGGAAATCTCGGTTGCTACCTGCGGGGCCGTGCCCGGTCCTCTTTGAAAATTATGGCTGCGGTGGCCTGGCGCTGCCAGGGTAGAAATAACCTGCCGGCAATGTATCAGTGTGCAGAGTTACAGCAGGCTGAGAGGGTTGAGGGTGGGGAGCCGGCCCGCAGCCACCCAATTATGGCCCTGCAACTTGCGGCCACGGTGCGGGCGGGAACACAGCCTGAACGGCCATGCGACCGTAGAGTTTTACCCCGGCCAGCCGACAGCGATGCCCGCACCCCATTTTGCTCAGAGCAAACCAGACGGCAGTCCGTGGAAAGCACGGTGACAGATAGCACCCGACAGAAGGCGACGGTGTGTTTGCTCTGGGCAATCCTGAATTTCGACATGCCCCCAGCCATTTCAACGATGGGGCGCTCCCCGGTGGAGGAAGTGCGGTGGGGACTGCCGTTTGGGCGGTCTATGTTTTGCTGGCCACGCCCGCCATCAACGGCAGAAATGGGACATCCAGCATTGTCCCGGTGGTGGGTTCGAGTCCCACCCGCCCCAACAGTTTGCTCGACGCAGCCCAACGGTCGCACCAGCCCTCGACGCAGTGCGACTCCGGGCCAATACCCCGGCTGGCCGCGTCGGGCAAATTACCAACCCTACCCCGGCCCGGAGGCTTCCTGTCTCCGTGGGCCTCTCGCTCCGGGTCGGGGACAATTGAAAGGAGACTGACGTGACCGAACTTCCCGAAATGCCCGACAAGGGCAAGGCCGCTAAGATTGCGGAAGAAGTTTTGAAGGTGCGCGACAAAATCCAGCGGGACAAAGAGCACCTGGATGGACTGACCGAAAACCTTGCCGCCGAACTGCGCAAACACGACCTCGATTTCGTGGACGTCGAATTCGGCGGGGAGATGAAGCGGCTGGAACTGGACCACGTTGACGAGGACCGCATCAAAATCAAGAAAGCGAAAGCGGGTTGATGGCCGATC
>JBDGYW010001147.1:0-2492 GCA_039588935.1 Gemmatimonadota bacterium
GCGCCAAGAATAGAGCCTGCCCCGGTGGATACTGTGATACCCAACCCGCATCGGTTGCCATCGTTTGCAGAATGAGGAATGCTTCGGGTGGTTCAGGCACAGGCGCCGCGATTCTTCCGGCCGCAAATATCCGGGCTTGAAACAGTTGTGCGACTTCGTCCACCAGGTGCGGGTTTCCGGCGAACGCATCGCGCATCGCCCACGCCGCAAGGATCGTAAGCAGTACGGCAAACGCAGTGACAGCCACCGGCGGCGAAACGTGAAGTCGAGGAACGGGTCGCTCACCGAGGGACACACCGAGCCTCCCAGCAAGCAATGCAACCACGACAACGACCACGGTCCCCAACAGCGAAGCGTTGAGATGGGCGATCCACATCGGCCCCTGGTCCGCGGATCCCACCCACTGCGGAACCGGTAGCACGGGGAGTACAATTAACGCCAGCCCGAGAGACACCCAGAGCCAGCGGGCCGGGGACTTTGTCACTTTCGGGAGCGCTTTGGCGGACACAGGTTGAAACGCAGAACGTGCCAGAGCGCCGCCACCCCATCTTTCCAGTCGATCTTCTTCCCCTCATCGTAGGTCCGACCACTGTAGGTGATCGGGAGTTCCCAGATTCGGGCGCCAGCCTTCGCCAACCGTGCGGTGAGCTCCACCTCAATGCCGAACCGACTCGACACCAACGGAAGGGACTTGAGCAAGTCGGCCCGCACCATTTTGTAACAGGTTTCCATGTCACTCAGCGTGAGGTCGGTCAGCATGTTGGACAACAGTGTGAGGAACCTGTTGCCTACTGAGTGCCAGAAGAACAGGACCCGCCGGGAACCGCCGTGAAATCGTGATCCAAATACGGCATCAGCCAAACCGGATCGAATCGGGTCGAGGAGCATTGGAAACTCTCGAGGATCATATTCCAGATCAGCATCCTGTATGACAATCACGTGGCCAGCGGCTGCCGCTATTCCGGCACGCACCGCCGCCCCCTTCCCCATGTTCTTGGGTTGGTGGATCACTTGTTCAATGTGACCGGCCTCGAGGAGTCCGTCGAGAATGGTCCTGCTTTCGTCGGTGGAACCATCGTTTACCGCCACGATTTCAACATTGAGTGGTACTTCTCGGATGCGTTTCACAGCCACTTCGAGAGTGGCTTCCTCATTGAACACAGGCACGATCGCAGTGAGGACCAGGTCGTTCCAATCGGCAGGCATGTTCATTCGGTCGGCTCTCCAACCGCGATCAAGGATAGACCGATGCGTCTTGGGAGAAGACGCTCGAGGCGAAATATGGGTACAAGCATGTCATAGAGTTTGAGAGGACCCTTGGGAATCATCTTACGGCGCCGTACGCGCCCAGACCACCACCAGCCAAGTATGCCCACGAGATTGAAGTACTCCATGTGGCACATCCGTAACCCGGATTCCGTGTAGACCGTCTCGAGCGATGATGGTGTGTAGCGGCGAAAGTGCCCCAACTCGGTATCCAGCGAGCCGAACAACGTCGGCAGCGCCGGAACCAACAACACCAAACGCCCAGATGGCTCGAGCAATTGGCGCATGGTTCGGAGCGAGGCGAGATCATCTTCCACGTGTTCGAGCACATTCAAGCATACAATGGTGCTGAACTGTTGGCCCACCAACTCTTGAGGCACATTCGGCAGCGACATTTCGACAACCCGAATGTTCAGCGCGCGACGGTCGATTCCACTGCGACGATCCTCACCTACCGAGCGATTCGACCGTCGTCGCTCAGCCTGGCGTTGTTCGCCAAAGCGCCGCCAAAGGGCATCACGATAGTCAGACTCAGTATCTGTCAACACAACGCGCTCTCGGTCGACGAAGAACTGAGACAGGTTGCCGATTCCCGCCCCCACCTCAAGCACTCGCGGGCCAATCCATCGCGCGATGCGATCGTAGGTCCACCTGTTGTACGCTGGGGCATCGCCCATTCGCTCGAGCGTTTTGGCACCGACTGCGTAGCTCGACGAACGAGTCCTACCTTGATCCGGCGTCATATCTGGCCAGCTTGCGGTAAAGGGTTGACGGATCGATGCCAAGAACCTCGGCTGCTCGTGCCTTATTGCCACCTTCTGCGTCCAAAACCCAGTTGATGTACGCTTGTTCGATCACCTCCAGAGTTGGATTCCCGGGCGCCCGTTTTCCCACAAATGGCTGAGCCTTTGGCTCGAGCACCCGAGCCGGCAACACGCCCAGGTCCAACTCACTCCCGTGGCTGAGCACGGCTGCGTGCTCGAGCGCATTCTCCAACTCTCGGACATTGCCCGGCCAATCGTACGCCAGAATCGCCTCGATCGCATCGCTGGTCAGCCGCTTGACCTCGTCATTGCGCTCCCTTGCGATCCGTTCCAGAAAGGCGTCCGCGAGCAACAGAATGTCGTCACGCCTATCCCGTAGCGGCGGTAGATAAACGGATATCACATTGAGACGATAATAGAGGTCGCTACGAAACGATCCACGTCTGATTTCTTCGTCCAAAT
>JBDGYW010001148.1:0-2482 GCA_039588935.1 Gemmatimonadota bacterium
CATCACTGTCCCGTCAGTCACTTCATACGACGGATGACCGGCAAGGACCTGAGAGAGTGTGCTCTTGCCGGATCCGTTCGGTCCCATGATGGCATGGATTTCTCCAGCCTGGACAGTGAGATCGATCCCCCGCAAGATCTCCTTGCCATCTATTGCGGCCCGCAAGTTGCGTATTTCGAGCATCAGTTGTTTCTCCTGCCGATTCACCCGGCTAGCCAACACTTCCCTCAAGAGTGAGCCCGAGGAGGTTGTGTGCCTCAACGGCAAATTCCATGGGCAGTTCTTTGAAGACTTCCTTGCAGAATCCGTTTACGATCATTGATATCGCATCCTCAGCGGACAAACCTCGTTGCCTACAATAGAAGATCTGATCTTCGCCGATCTTGGATGTCGTAGCTTCATGCTCCATGATCGCCGAGTTGTTGCGGACATCGATGTAGGGAACCGTGTGGGCACCGCATTGGTTTCCGATCAGCATCGAATCACACTGCGAGAAGTTCCGCGCACGCTTTGCGCCCTTCATGATTTTCACCAAGCCTCGATACGTGTTTTGGCTCTTGCCGGCGGATATCCCTTTGGACACGATGGTGCTACGGGTGTTCTTCCCGATGTGCACCATCTTCGTGCCGGTGTCAGCCTGCTGGTGGTTGTTGGTCACGGCTACCGAATAGAATTCACCGACGGAGTTGTCACCCTTCAACAAGCAGCTTGGGTATTTCCACGTGATGGCAGAACCTGTCTCGACTTGCGTCCACGAGATCTTCGAGCTGTCGCCGCGACAATCGCCTCGTTTCGTCACGAAATTGTATATGCCTCCCTTGCCGTTTTCGTCCCCCGGGTACCAGTTCTGAACCGTCGAATACTTGATCGACGCATTGTCCAGCGCGACGAGCTCGACGACAGCAGCGTGGAGTTGATTCTCGTCTCGCATCGGTGCTGAACAACCCTCCAGGTAGCTTACATATGCGCCTTCGTCAGCTACGATCAGCGTTCGTTCGAACTGCCCGGTTGCTGCCGCGTTGATTCGGAAGTAGGTCGAAAGCTCCATGGGGCAGCGGACGCCTTTGGGCACATACACAAACGAGCCGTCACTGAACACTGCCGAATTCAGAGCCGCATGGAAGTTGTCGCCGGGCGGGACCACTGAGCCAAGGTATTTCCGCACCAAAGCCGGATGCTCACGAACGGCTTCCGAAAACGGCAAGAAGATCACGCCGTGCTCAGCAAGGGTTTCTTTAAAGGTGGTCGCTACCGACACGCTGTCAAAGACGGCGTCGACGGCCACTCCAGCCAGGCGTTGCTGTTCTTCCAGTGGAATCCCCAGTTTCTCGAATGCCTCGAGCACCTTCGGATCCACCTCATCGAGACTCTGCACCGTCTTCTGCTTGGGTGCGGCGTAGTAGTGGATCGCTTGGTAGTCGATGGGCTCGTACGTGACCTTGGCCCATGTGGGTTCCCGCATCTTGAGCCAGTTTTGATATGCTTTGAGTCTCCAGTTCAACAACCATTCGGGCTCATCTTTCTTGCTCGAGATCAGGCGAACCACGTCTTCATTCAGGCCGGCCGGTACTATGTCCGAGTCGACGTCTGTCACCCAACCGTACTTGTATGGCTGTGACAGTTGTTGATCGACCGGATCAGCCATGTCTGTCTTCTCCGTGGCGTTCAGCGGTACCGATAACAGGTTCCTGCCGAGGTGACTTTGCGTCGAGGCTTATCGAGTATTGGCAGGCATTACACCCTTCAGGGATGTGGGAATCACGCGTTACCTCCGTTTCCAGCACCTCACTCAGGAACTCCGCCTCGGCCGCGCATATCTCCGGAAACGCCTCGGCCACCGCTCGCACCGCGCAGTTGTGTTCGGCCAAGGTCAGCGCACCCTGTTCACTCGACCACGCCGCCATAAAACCCTGGTCTGACAACAGACCTGCAACTGCTTTCACCCTTTCTTCGAGACTGGCGTGCGGTAATTCGGCCCGAATCCGATCAGCGTGTTCCCGGAACCGCTCCGCAAACATCTCCTTGACGACCTCTCTACCGCCGGATCGGGCGACCTGGTCCAACACGTCGGCAAGCACCTCCCCATACTGGGTTGGAAACAGAGCTTCACCGTCGTCGCTGAGCCCGTATGCATATGTGGGCGCCCCGCTGCCTCTGTTTTCTCTTGAGTACACCACCAAACCTTCTGCTTCAAGTTCCTTCAGGTGGCGTCTGATGGCATTGGCGGACACGTCAAACATTCCTGCAAGTTCCTTTGCTGTAATGGGTTGCGATCTCTTGAGTTCCACGAGAATCTCACCGCGCAACCCCCTCTGCCCCGCAAGTCCGGGTGTCATCGAGGCCATCTGCATCACTCCTAGTGATTTTCGTCAATATTACCAATTATGTTAACACTTTTGTTGACGATCGCAAGAGGCGATACACATTCTTCCGGTGAGCCTCAGAGAAAGTCTATGGGTTGTGCTCTTCCGCGCGGCGCAAC
>JBDGYW010001149.1:0-3260 GCA_039588935.1 Gemmatimonadota bacterium
AGCGATTGAGAAGCTAGTAAAGGCAGGCAGGATGGCTCTCCCCATCCTGGAGACAATGCGGCTCCACGCCGCCTACGGTGGCCCGATGCGCCCGCACGGCGTCTCCGTAGAGACTTGGAAGATCGAGACAGGCATCGCAGCCACCCGAATGCACAACGCCCTATATGCTGCGGGTGCCCTGGATGATACGCCCGACAAGGAGGCATGATGGATACGCACGCAACTGAGAAGGCGAGAATCCGCAGCATCACAGTTGAGCGATGGCCGGAACGATGGACAGATCGGCTCGTCGTGGCCATCTGGATTGCCTGGCTGTACTGGGATCACATGGACCGCACGACTGCCTGGTTGTTGATCGGCTTGGTGGCGCTCTCGGGGCTGCTGCTGATCGGCCAGGCTTGGAGGATACAATGATACCACAATTGATCGCAACTGCTGTAGCAATCGGGTGTGGCATCGCTGGCTTTTTGATCGGCTTTCTCGTCGCGGCCATTATGTCGGCAAGCGGCGAGGATGACCGGAGGCTTGAGGAGATGCGCCAGAGGCACGCCGCAATGGTGACGGATTGGCTCAACGAGAAACAGAGCAAAGGAGGCTCACAATGACAGAGACACAAATCGTGAACATAGGCAGCGCCACCCTGGCGCAATACGGGAACCGGGACGTCATCAAGGAGATTGCCGCGCGCCTCAAGAAGTTCCTGCCGAATGGCGACACGATGAGCGAGGACGACGCGCTCGGCTTCGCGCAGACTGCCCTCGCGCTGGATCTCAACCCGTTCGCCCACGAGGTCTGGTATGTCCCAGGAATGGGCATCGTCACCGGCATCGCTGGCTATCGCAAGATGGCACGCGCCCAGGGCAAGTTCATCGCCGAGACGCGCGAGATGACGGCCGAGGAGCGCGAGAAGCACAATCTCAAGGATGGCGAGATCGGTGCCATCTGCGAACTCTATCGCCCCGATCAGATTATGGATGCGGTCAAGGTGAACGAGGCCGCGGGCAAGATTGTCATCCCAATCGAGCCCACCATCGGCGTCGGCGTCAAGCGGCCGACTGAGCGCAACAAGTACGCGCCGCAGGGCCGGACGATGATGTGGGTCGCAGAGAAGCGCGCTGAGGCCGATGCGCTGCGCAAGGCATTCGACTTGACGCTCCCGTTCCGTGAGAACGGCGGGCAGCATCGGGCCGCTCAGCCGGCGATCATCGAAGGCGAAGTCATCGAGGAGCCAGAAGCGCAGCTCTCAGGCTGGGCAGTCGAAGCGCTCCAGGACGAGGCAGAAGCACCGGCGCCAGAAGAGATTGCCAAGAAGCGTGCGATGCTCTACGGCGATGACGATGACGGGGAACCGAAGCCACCGCCGACACTGGCCGATGCAGCGGACAATGACGATTGGCCCGATCCGCCACTAGACGACGAGCCCAGGCCAGGACTGACCTGCCAAAGATGCAACCAGCACTTCGTCAGCGTGGAGAAGGCGGCATACCACAAATGCCCAACGCCAGCAGGATCGCAACCGGTCGAAGCCACTCAGCCGCCCGAGCCGCCTGCTGCTCCCTTTGACTTGCCTACCGACTTCGCAGCCTTTGCCGCAGTCGCCATCCAGAAGCTAGGCTACCGCAGCAACGAGCACGTCAGGCAAACGCTGCGCGACCAGGGCATCGAGCGGATCTGTACGCCACTGGGGGTGCTGGAGTTCGATCCGCATGATGGCTGGGCGCTGCTGAAGGACGAAGCGCCGCAACCGAAGCCGCAACAAGGCACGCTGGTATAGGGGGCTGAATGAAACATACAGAGGCTTGCAGGGCCGATATGGCCGAGTCGATGCTGCTGCGCTCTGCGTATGCAACGCGGTGGCCGAACTACTGCACATCCTGCGAGGGGCATGGCGGGCACTCGCATAGCGAGAACGCTGCCCCGCATGGATCGGGCCGCTATTGGCCGATGGAGATATTCGAGCCGTGCGAGTGCGCCGAGACTGGACTATGCCCAAGATGCGGGCTAGACGCATATGAGGGCGATGAAAGATGGATGCGAGGCGAGATGCCGTGTCCACATTGTGAGTGGAACAACGACAGGAACGATGGTGACTCAATGCCCCAGCCATATGAGTGCTTCTGCTGGTACGAGCCATCCGTAGCCCATTCTCTACAGGGCGAAGCCGATGCCATCTGACGCTATCACCGAGCAATCCGTCCTGCGCATCCTTCGGCAGCATCAAGGCCGCGCCAGTGCCATCACCGGCAACGACATCGCGGCGAAGCTCGGGCACCGTGGCAAGTACGCCTATCGGCCGGTGCAGGAAGTTATCAGGGGGCTCAAGAGGCAAGGCCACCTGGTCGTCGCTGCCGTCGATGACGAGCCAAAGGGCTATTTCATCGCGGCAACTGCGGCAGAATGGCAACGGTACGGCGCCTCGTTCATCAGCCGCGCCACGGACATCTGGCAGACAGCGCGAACGATGGAGAAGGCGGCAGCGGCTATGAGCGAGCGCCCTGCACCCATTCGCGTCAGGCTTCGGCAGGCGGTGGGGCGGGGCGTTCATAGAGACGAAAGGAGGGTGATGTCTTACGCGCGCTGGTCTGAAGGCGATATTTACATCTGGGGCAATGCGGCTGGCGAGTTTGTCTGTATGCAATGCGGTCTAATGCCAACATTCCAAGGGACATATGCGTTCCAGGTACTTGCAGATAGCAAGGAGCTACGGGAGCATAAGTCCACCATACACGAGAACTTCATCTGCGACACGCTAGAAGAGCTGCGAGGCCACGTCCTACAACATATTGACGCTGGGCACAGTGTTCCCGCTAGATGCTTGGCAAGGATTGAGAGAGAAATAAACGAAGGAGCCCAATGACAGAACCAACTTATGAACAACAGCGCATCTATCGCACCACTGCGCACGAGGCATTCGCATTCACCGAGGCGACGCCAATCAAGAAGCTCGATGCGATCGTGGCTGATGTTGCGAACGATATGGCGACGCCTGAAATCCGGGCGCTCGCCGTTCGCCTGAGAGACAACCTGAAAGACGCTTCCAGGGAGAAGCGCGGCAAGGCGATCAAATTTAGCGAGAAGAGCGCCCTGGAATTGCTTTGCAGGATTGCGATGCTGGTTCATCACCTGGAGCATAGCGACGCCGAGCACGAATGAACTACCGCACTCGCCGGGCCATCGTCAGGATGTTCATTCTCCTGCTGGTGCAACTGGCGGCGTGGATTGCGCTGGAGTACCTGGCGAGCAGGTGAGAAAATAGGAGG
>JBDGYW010001150.1:0-2479 GCA_039588935.1 Gemmatimonadota bacterium
TGCTACGTAGTTGAAGCGGGCGTAATCCATGATAGTGGTGGCAGTCCCGTTCCGGCACACGTAGTCCGTTCGGAGCGAATCCACCGGAACCATGGCGGAGGCCTTCATGTTGTGAGGCAAGCCCAACGTGTGGCCAACTTCGTGAGCCGACACGAACCGGATGAGATTCCCCATGACATCGGTATCAAACTCCACACCCCGGGCTTCGGGGTTCGCAGCCGCGGTCTGAACAAAATACCAGTTCCGCACCAGACTCATGACGTTGTGATACCACCCGATGTCGCTCTCCAAAATCTCACCGGAGCGGGGATCGTGTATGTGCGGCCCATAGGCGTTCTGGACGGGCGAAGAGAAATATCGAATCACCGAATAGCGGGCATCCTCAGGGCTGAATTCGGGATCCTCTTCAGGGCTGGGCGGATCCCGGGCGATGATGGCATTGCTGAACCCAGCGGCCTCGAAGGCTCTCTGCCAATCCTCAATTCCCAGTTTCAGATACGGACGCCACTTCTCAGGTGTCGCCGGATCGATGTAGTAGACAATTGGCTTCACCGGATCCACCAGCTCTCCCCTGAGGAAGGCTGCCGTGTCCGAAGGCTCCAACCGCCACCGCGTGATGTACCGGCGAGTCTCCGCTCTTTGATTGTCCAGCCCGTAATCCGTCTGTGTCACGGAAAAGAATCCCACTCGCTGGTCCCAAAGGCGGCCTTGCATAGGCTCCTCGGGAAGGAGAAGCATGGAGTGGTTCATCTCCAGAGAGATGGTGTTGGTTGGACTGTTGGATGGAGCTTCAGTCGCCTCGTACGTCAGGATTCTCCGGACCTCCACATTGGTGGGATAACTCTTCGCCCACAAGATCAGCGTCCTGTCTCCGTCCACCCTCCGCACACCGAAGGACTCGCGACGACTTGACTGCAAACCCAGGAGGGGGACGTCCTCCGTGAAGAGGTCCGTCACCTCCACCACCACAGCGGTTGAATCATCGGACATAGCCTGGATCTCGAATGCTGCAACGATGGGCTCGAAGTTTGAGCTCTCGACAGCCCTGGAGATAGGCAGTGACTCATCGGCCACGTTCTCATAGCTCACGCGCCGAAGCAGGATTCTGTCGCCGACTCGGTCCCAGCGAACCACCGAGTAGTCCGTCTGCTCGCCGCCGAATCCGATCCCATCGGCCGTTTTCGCGATGCGCGACTGCAGAAGCATCACCCTTCCCACCTGCTCCAGCGGAATCTCGTAAAACAGATCTTCATCCACGGTGTGGACCGAAAAGAGTCCTTCATCGGAAACCGCCGATGCTGGGATGACCTCAGAGTAGGGCTTCATGCCTTCCTCACCCTCGGATGCTCGTTCCTGTTCGGAGGTAGAGGGGGAAGGGCTGACGGATGAGCCCCCCCCGCGGGCACAGGCTAGGAAGGGAAGAACAGCAAGGCAGAGGAGCGCAGAAACGGAAATCCTTGTCATGGACCCACTCCGTTCTCGAAGAAGAGGATGTATTGAAAGGAAGTCCGTGCCTCGACAAGCATTTCCTTTCGCCTCGGTAAAGTATGGGACCTGGGGCTGGCGGCGTCCAGCCGATGACCGGATGTTTTTGAACGCCGAGCTTGTACCTGTCCACTACTCCGAACCATGCCGAACTGTCGCTTGGCCCTCCCGTTCCCATCAAGTAGCTTCTCATGTCGATAGAACAGCCCACGAAGGAGAGAAGAAATGCCAACCAGACGGCGCCCCTCTTCCGTTGTGCCAGCGATCTCCGTCTGTTGTGTATATCTGGCGACCTGTTTTGGACGCGCCGAAGCACAAACGGTTTCCGATATAGAACGCCAGATCCACCAAATCGTCGAATCCAACAACGCAGACGCTGTGACTCTCCTCGAGCAGGTGGTCAACATCAACAGCGGTACTCTCAACGCCGACGGAGTCCGTGAAGTTGGCGCGGTGTTCGGTGCGGAGCTGAACAACATTGGATTCACGACGGATTGGATCGAGATGCCACCGGAGATAGACCGCGGCGGGCATCTCTTCGCGACACACCAAGGGAACCGCGGCAGACGATTGCTGCTAATTGGACATCTCGACACCGTCTTTGAGTTGGACAGTCCGTTCCAGACCGCCGAGACCCGAGGAGACACACTGTACGGGCCCGGCGCCTCCGACATGAAGGGCGGAGATGTCGTGATCGTCTACGCTCTTAAGGCGCTGCAGCAGGCTGGAGTGCTGGACGGAGTGACAGTGACCGTCGCGATGATAGGCGACGAAGAACGGCCAGGCGGTGAGATCTCGATCGTGCGCGGCGATCTGATCGCAGCCGCGGAGCGAAGTGACGTCGCGCTTGGCTTCGAGGGATGCGTTGGGCTGAGCAACGTGACCGTAGCACGGAGGGGAAGCAGCAACTGGATGCTGACGACCACAGGCAAAGGCGGCCACTCAGGACAGATCTTTAGCGCCACCTACGGCAGCGGTGCGATCTTCGAGGCGG
>JBDGYW010001151.1:0-2477 GCA_039588935.1 Gemmatimonadota bacterium
GCTTATGGCGCAAGACGGCTGGGGTGCTCCTCGTATCCACGCCGAGCTCACGAAGCTCGGCTTCATCATCTCAGAGAAGACCGTGTCGCGATACATGCCGCGGCTGCCAGCTGGGCCCGATCAAGTGAAGCGCTGGGTCGCGTTCTTGCGGAACCACAAGGACGACATCGCAGCGATGGATTTGTTCGCCGTGCCGACAGCGGTGCTTGCGTCATCAAGTGTTGGTGATGTGAATTAAGTCTCTATGGTGCAATAAATTGCAGCCAAATCAGCACTCGTGACGACAGGATCGTGTCAAAGTGGACATAAGTGCCTTTCCTTGCAAAGGGATGCATACATATCACCAACAGTAAACGGCGCAAGTACCCGTTCTGGAGAGCGGTCCGCCCAACCTTTAATTCGATGGTAGTCAGAAGCTCCGAACGCTCCTCTTCTGTGGCGTCGAACCAGGTCGCGACGTGTCGCTTGGGCACTAGAAGCGCGTGGCCGGGGGCAACGAGATAGCTGTCCCAGAGTCCGATCAGGTGGGTGCCGGTGTGGAACACATTCTTTGGATCGGGATGGCAGAAGGGCAGGGTTTGTCGCTCACTGGAGCCATCCTCTACGCAGGGGTCGTCGCCAGATCTCGAACGTGCCTTCGAGGCCGGCTTCGACGCAGGCGGCGCATCGCCGTCTGACGGCACGGCGAGCCGTTCTTTCGGTCTGGTAGACGGGGCAGCGGTGGATGTAGAGATAACGCCGGCGCCGCTTTCTTTTTGCCGGCGGCGGAGCTCCGTCCCAGCGGAGACGGATGCGTGGCTCGAAACCTGCCTTTCTCATGAGGGCTTTCCACTCGGGCCCATGGGGTCGGCACCTTCCGCCGTCTAACTCGTGAACGGCGATGTGGGCGAGCTCGTGGCAGAGAGCTTGCGTGTACCAACCCGCACTTCCATAGTGCGGTTGTCCCGGATTGACGTCGGAGTTTCGGGACTCGTTCGCAGTGTTGCATATGGTTGGTGCGGAACGGAACGGGGAAAGAAGCGGCTGCGGTCGGCAGTGGACACCCGACTCTTTTGATCATCCCGAGTACGGCGAGGATCGCATCGCCCTGGAGTTGGAGGTGAAGTTCGGCATCCGGCACGCATCTTCAACCATTCGGAGATATATGGTCGAAAGGTGCCCGCCCAATGATTCCCAAGCCTGGAAAAGCTTCATGAAGAACCAGGCTAAAGGCATGTGGACTTCAGGATTTCTATGTGCAACACACGATCGGATTTCGTGTTCTCTACGTGTTCATCATTATGGAGCTCTCGAGTCGAAAGCTCATCCACTTCAACGTGACTGAGCACCCAACGCTTGAGTGGACGAAACAATAGGTCAGGAACGCGTGCTTCGAGGAACAGCCCAAATTCCTGATCCACGACAACGACGGGAAGTTCGGCCAACTCGGTCGTTCCCTGAGTGTGGAAAGAGCGGGTGCTTGCCCCGTTTACTGTTGCTGACTCGTCCACATCCTCTTGCGAGGACGCCACTTATGCCCAGTTTCGCGAAAGGTGAAGTCTGGTGATGTCAAAATCTAATGTAACCTATTGCACCACAAAGTCTTAACTCTATGCGCGCAACAGTCAATGACGCAAGCACCGAGTGCACCATTGCTAGCCGTTGTTCTTTGGGGATACAATTATTGTAATGAATAGTGCGCAAGGCGTAAGTTAAGCTATCTAGTCCGAGTATCCTCATGGCAAGCAAGTTAACAACTCAAGAGACCCTCGACGAGATCGTGAGGCGGATCGTTGAAGGATTCGCCCCGGAGAAGATCATTTTGTTCGGATCGCATGCCAAAGGAAGTTCGGGGCCGGACAGCGATGTGGATCTGCTGGTAGTCATGCACCCTGGCGGCTCACGTCGGAAAAAAGCCACAGAAATCGATCTATCGTTGGTAGGCGTGAACGTGCCCGTAGACGTGATTGTGGTCACTCCCGAAGAGCTACAACGAGATCAAGATCGCATCGGGACGCTCATCCGGCCTGCTCTAAAGGAAGGACGGGTCCTTTATGAGCGCGCCGCTTGAGATTGTGAGTCAGTGGGTTGAAACGGCCGAACACGATCTTCGAAACGCTGAGCACACGCTGACTCTCCAGGAGGATTGCCCTTTCGACACGGTTTGCTACCATGCGCAGCAGTGCGCAGAGAAGTACCTCAAAGCGTTTCTTATCTCGAAAAGCCAGGATTTCCCGAGGACCCATGATTTGCGGCTGTTGCTGCAACTTGCTTTGCCAGTATCTCCTCTAGAACTGCAGATGGCCGAAGTTACGGTACTCAATCGCTACGCGGGCGAGGCGCGCTACCCAGGCGATTGGGAGCCCATCACTCGAGCCGAGGCGGAGGAAGCGGTAGTCACAGCAAGAAAAGTGAAGAAGGAGATTAGAGAACACCTTCCTCCAGATTGCGTCGGCTGAGACCCCGTTCCACCACCCCTGACATTTAGATTTCCACCT
>JBDGYW010001152.1:0-4118 GCA_039588935.1 Gemmatimonadota bacterium
GATATCGAAGACCGTCTCGAGGTCACGGTATCGTAGCACATGTTCCCGTGGCCTAGACGTGAAGTCCTTTTCCGTGAGCTTTGCCTCAACCAGGAGGTCACCGACCCTCATATCGACTTCGGTGGCGTCATCCGACCCGTCCGCGAGTGCAACCTTCGCCATGAATCCAAAGGCTGGCTCAGCTGCACCGAACGTGAACCCAAATTTCTCTAGGATTCGTTCCGGTGCGCCCGGATAGCAGAAGCAGTTCATTAGGAGCGCGTCGGAGCTGTTGGAGGAGTCTAATTCCATCGCCGAATCCCGCTTCTCCAGAGGCAAGGCATTCTGCTGTGAATGCGTCTTCTCTAGCCGACGCGCCCACTCCGGAGCCGCGCATATCGCACGCCATGATTCGGTATGGAAGTTTCCGTGGCTCTCACCTCCGGAGACGGGCTCAAATAGAACAACGGGATTTGCACCCAGGCTTTCGTAGTGCGGCAGATTGTTGTTCACGGCCCAGGCTTCCGCGTGCTCCTTCAACTGCGCTCTTAGCCTACCAGACCAATCCATTGTTCTCACCGTCCTAAGTGAATGTGTGTGAGATGCTCACACCACTGACGGAATATGTCTCCTTGGCCTTCCTTTGGCGTCCGTGGATTTCTCCGCCCTCAAGGAATATCTCGATAGGTATCTGGCGGCTCGAAGGCCACGGAAGGCAAAGGACAGCGTCGCTCCTCAGTGAAACGTCAGTGCCCAGATCAACGCTCCCACAGGGTCGTACAGGGTGATCGTTTCCGCGAGTATGTCTCTTCGGTCTTCCCTCGACCTTCCGGGGCCTCAGGCCCTGACCAGCTCCTCCAGATGAACGGTTACCGCAGAGGCCAGACCGGTGGGGTTGTACCCCCCCTCCAGGATTGAGACCAAACGCCCGCCCCCACTGATTTCCGCGATCTCGACCATGATTCGGGTAAGCTCCCGGAAGCCTTCATCATCCACCTCGAAGCTCCCCAGCGGATCGTCGATTCGGGAATCGAAGCCAGCCGAGATCAATGTCAGGTCGGGCCTGAACGCTCGGGCTGCCGGGAGCAGGTCATTCCTGAAGGCACCGACGATCTCTTCATTGCCGGCACCGGCAGAGAACGGGCGGTTCATGGTGAACCCTTCCCCCGGGCCCTCGCCCGTTTCCTCGATTGCCCCGGTGTTGGGGTAGAGGGGGGACTGGTGCGTGCTCATGAAGAACACTGATTCGTCCCGGTAGAAGGTGTCCTGGGTGCCATTCCCGTGATGGACGTCCCAGTCGGCGATGAGAACACGCTCGACGCCGTACCTCTCCTGGGCATGCCGGGCCGCGACAGCCACGTTGTTGAAGAGACAAAACCCCATGCCGCGCTCTGCTGAAGCGTGATGCCCTGGAGGGCGTACCGCGCAGAACGCGTTCTTTGCTTCCCCGGCCATCACCCGGTCCACGGCGGAAACGATCCCCCCGACCCCGGCGAGGGCGACCGCGAAACTGCGACTCGAAATGTTCGTGTCGCCGGTGGATAACCGGGTCGCCCCTGACTCGCACTCCCTCCTCACCAGGTCGATGTAGGCCTGGGTGTGAACGAGAGAGAGGGTGTCGAGGTTAGCTTCTGTCGGTGGGATTCCGAGCAGGGTGTCGGCCCATTCGACCTGCGCGATCTTCTCTCGTATCGCCGTCAGTCGTTCTGGGCTCTCCCGATGCCCCTCTCCCGAGTTATGCTCAAGGAAAAGGTCGCTGTATAGAAACCCGGTCTTCATGGGCCGCCAAAAATTCGCGATACAGCCCGACTGGGAAAGAACGACTGTGGCACCTAGTGTACCCAGAAGGAAGTCACGGCGATCCATCGTCTTCTGCCTCCGGTTCTGTCGGACCTGACGGGGCTTCCGAGGGGGACAGAGGATTCATAATCCTCTGTCCTCCCTAGCCGCCAGTACGGTGGCATCATGGCCCTCCTACTGAGCCCTCAATGCCTCAACCGGCTGAACGGTGATCGCCCTGCGCGCGGGTACGTAGCTGGCAGCCAAGGCGGCAGCCGCGATGAGGACCGGCGAGCCCAAGAACGAAATCGGATCGAACGGCTCGACTCCAAACAGAACGGAGGCGAGCGCGCGCGCCACACCGGCCCCGGCTAAAGTGCCCGCGACGATCCCCAGAGCCGCCAATCCCATCGACTGGCCCAACACCAAGCGAAGAATGTCACTGGCGTCGGCTCCGATAGCGGCGCGTATTCCGATCTCACGCCGGCGAGCACCAACCACGAACGCCATCAAGCCATATATCCCGATCGCCGCGAGAAGCACGGCGAGAACCGAGAACCCAATCGCCAGTCGCATCGCCATCCGCTCGCCCGAGACCGTCTGAGCCACGAGGTCGCGAAGTGGCCTCACCGTACTGACAGGCGCCTGCGGATTGACTTCCCGCATACGTTGCCGGGCTATGGCAACCACTGAGGCCGGATCCACCGAGGTTCTCAACACCACTGACATTCCCGAGACCGACCTCTGCATGTAGGGCCCATACACACTCGGCTCGGGTGAACCCGCAAACCCGTCATCCAGGACATCCGCAACCACGCCTATCACGGTTGCACGCGGCGCATCCGACTCAGCGCCCAGTAGAAGCCTCTGACCGACAGGCGACACTCCCGGCCAATAGCGTCTTGCCAGTTCCTGATTGACGACCGCGACTGCCGGTGCGTTCGCCCCATCGGTTTTCTCGAACGCTCGCCCGGCGAGTAATTCAATCCCCATCGCCAGGAAATACCCAGGCCCCACCGTGTGATACTCGATGAACGGAGCGTCTTCCGGCAGCAAGAGATTGCTTTCAAAATTGAATGGCGTTGACTGATTCCAGACAGTGAACGGCAAATCGCTGTTCAACCCTACAGCTTCGACACCCGGTATCGACGCGAGCGACTCGACCACACTCTCGAAGAACTGCACCCTATCCTCGTGTTCCGGATACCGCGCGCGCGGTGCCGAAGTCTCGAAAGTGAGCACCGAACGTGTTTGAAACCCGGTGGGGATTGTGACGAGGTGTACGAAGCTCCTGGTGAGGAGGCCGGCTCCCGTCAACAGGGCAACGGCAATACACACCTGCCCGACAACGAGAGCGGCCCTGAACCGATGCGTTCTCCGCCCGGATCCCCCACTGGAGCTGTCCTCGTTCAGTACATCTCGAAGATCTGTATTCGACAGGTCGACGACAGGCAGAATGCCGAACAGCAGACCGACCAGAAGAGATATCGCGACCATTACACCCGCAACCCTGATATCAACACCGATGTCGGCCACGCCGGACAAGAACGAGTCCTGCATCGCTCGAAGCAGGTCCGCACCGGCCGCGACCACCATTAGCCCGAAGGCGCCGCCCGCAAGCGCTACGATGGTGTTCTCGGCCACAAGTTGGCGAGCCAGACGGCCTCGTCCCGCTCCGAGGGACGTGCGAACCGCAAACTCGCGGCGGCGGCCCTGGCTGCGGGCCAGGACCAGATTCGCAACATTGGCACACACTATGAGAAGCACGAAACCCGCCGCGCCCAGGATCAGCAATAGGATAGGGCGGATCGATGAGTAGTGCTGGTCTCGCAGCGGGATTACGACGGTCTGCTCCCCGGCGTTTGTCTCTGGATATGCCAGTTCGAGTCGCCGAGCGATTGCGGTCATCTCCGCCCTGGCAGTGTTGATCGACACACCGTCCCGTAACCGTCCGATCACCCTGAGATAGGTGGAGGAGCGCGTCGCCGTTTCGGCATCGAAGGCGATCGCCCTCCAGATTTGTGCGTCACTGAATTCACGGCTCGGATCCGGGTGGTTGTAACCCGGCGGCATTACACCGGCGATGCGATAGCTCTGACCGTTTACGGTCAGTGTGCTATCCAGCACTGCCGGGTCTGCTCCGAACCACCGCTGCCAAAAACCGTGACTCAGCACCACTGCTGGTTCGCCGCCGGACTGCTCAAGATCGGACGTGAATCCGGAGCCAAGCATCGGTCTTACACCCAGAAGTTCGAAGAAGTTGAACGTCACCAGGCCGGCGTGTATCCTCTCTGCCCCCCGATCTCCTGATACCGTGGGCAGATTTGCGTTGAATGCGGCCATGTCGCTGAAGCTCGACG
>JBDGYW010001153.1:0-2471 GCA_039588935.1 Gemmatimonadota bacterium
CGAGGTCAAAACGGCCATCGCCCGTCAGTACACGGTGGGTGCTGCGCGAATAAGAGACGATGGACCGGAGGCTGCCGCGCGGGCGGTCTTGAACGCGTCCAACCGCCAGCTTTCGATACTACTGAAATGACTTAGGCGGCTCCACCCAGCAACGCGTTCCATTATCTTCCGCGGTGCTATTGTGAGCCCACGCGAACCGCACAGCGTATCAACCAACGCGGTCCGGTGATCCTGGCAGCGTTGTTCGTAGTTCACTCCTCACGACGTGTAGTCGTCGAGTGTGGCGAACGAAGGGCGCGCCGAAAGGAATACCGGACCGCGTGTCCGTTACGGGACTAGCGCCTCCTTCCGTGGCAACATCTCATCCCTCATCGCCAGATGATACGCCGTTGACGCGACAACTATCGCGGAGTGGATGAGGTCCTCGATCAGCATGTGATCGTACGTGTCGAGGTAGGTGTGGTGGTGCCGCTGGCTGTACTCGATCGGGTCCTGGATGAACTGGAAACCTGGAATCCCCGCTCCGTCGAACGGGATGTGATCCGTGCCGCCGGTGTTCCGATTCCATACTGAGACCACGTCCAGGTCGCGGAACGGCCACAAGATCTGCTCGAAGATCGGGATCACTTGCTCGTTCTGTTGCGTGTAGATGCCCCGGATCTTGCCGGTGCCGTTGTCGAAGTTCAGGTACGCCGAGATCTTCTCGTGCAGCTCCTCGTGCACGTTGAGCCAACCACGCGAGCCGAGGAACCCCTGCTCTTCCCCAGTCCACAATCCGATCCTGATCGTCCGCCTCGGCTGCACGTCGATCGCCTTCAAGATACGCAGCGCTTCCAGCATGACGAGACACCCGGCCGCGTTGTCCACCGCGCCTGTGCCCATGTACCACGAGTCGAGATGCCCGCCGATCATCACATACTCATCCGACATGTCGGAACCCGGAATGTCGGCGAGCAGATTGTAGCCGTTCAGGTCGTCGGTGTGGAACCGGTTCTGAACGTTTGCCTCGATCGTGACACTTTCTCCCCGTGCAACGTTGCGATAGAGCTGCCCATACTGCTCGGCCGATACTACTAGCTGAGGCAGCGGCTCAGGGTTGTTCGGGTCCATGCCGGACCTGTTCGAAGTGCTGCGCAGAATGCCGTAGTTGCGAGACGATCGTGACAGTAGTCCTGCGACACCCTCTTCACGAAAGATCCCTTCACGCGCTGCCTGAATGGCCTGCATCCGTTGGCGCCGTTCCCTCATCCTCTGCATCATCTCAGCGTTTCGTTGACGCCGATTCTGGGCCGACGGTTCGACCGGTGTCATCAGCGTCTCGATGTCGAAGCGGCGGTCCCACTGCTCGAACTCCGGATCGATATCCGTGGCCGAGTCGACCAGCACCCAGGCGTTCGCAAGCTGGCCACGGTACTGCTCGAGATCGCTCACACTGTCTGCGCTCACGATCACTACCGGGCCGGTCACGGTGCCGTTCGTGCTCCCCGTCCACGCCGCGGGCTGCGCGTGGAGTGGCTGGATGTAGGGTGTAAGGATCCGACCGGTGTATTCCTCTCGAGACCATCCTCGCCCAAACTCGCCGTATGCCTCGATGTTCACGTTCTCCAGCCCAAACTCGTGCATCTTCCCAGACAGCCACTCTCTGGCCCTGTGGATGCCCGGAGACGCCGTTAACCGAGGACCAATGACATCGGTGAAGTACAAAGCCATCTGGTCCATCTGAGAGCGTTCGAGACCCTCTTCACGGATCTGTTCAATGACTGATAGGTCGACCGCTTCCTGCGCGACAGCCTGGGCAACCGCAGCACTCGGCATAAACGCAAGCACCGCAACGCCAGCGACCAAAAGACGGCTTCGTAACATAATTGCTCCTTGGGGGATCTAGCGAAAAACTACTGGGCCGGTCGCACAAAGTGCAACGTGCGATCGAAGCGGTCCGATACATCCCGATGCGTGCCCGGAGTGCGTTACGCACGGCGTTCCACCGCCGAACGGAGCGACATTAGGGTGCGCGAAGTGGTCCCGCCGGCGTGTTATTCCTCATCCAGCGATGAATGGGCGCACCCTAGTCTCTCTTAGATCCAAAGAACTCAGTTAGCAACTGCCCACACTCATCCGCACACACCCCACCTCTCACTTCTGGCCTGTGATTGAGCTTTGGATGCCGGAGCAGATCTTCTACGCTGCCAGCCATACCAGCCTTGGGATCGTACGCCCCAAACAACACTCGGCCCACGCGTGCAAGAACGATTGCACCAGCACACTGAGCACACGGTTCTAGCGTCACGCTGAGCGTGGCGTTGTCTAGGCGATCGGTGCCAAGTGCAGACAGCGCGCGTTGGATGGCGATCAACTCGGCGTGCTGGGTGAGATCGTTTCGAGCGACGGTTTCGTTGTGGGCTCGACTGACTATCTCACCGTCAATCACGATGACGGCACCAACCGGCACCTCCCCCTCTCGTTCACCTGCC
>JBDGYW010001154.1:0-2463 GCA_039588935.1 Gemmatimonadota bacterium
TGACTCGTCCACCTACGTCTGCTCAGAACTTCAGCTTATCAGCGACTCTAGCACGGTGGCGACCTACAATGACTGGCTGGTTGTGAAGAAGTCCGCCGCCTACCGGGACGCCCTGCTTAACTATATTGATGACTACGGTCGCTGGTACCACAACGGGGTGGCGAGGTTCGCCTGGGGAACGTTCGTTCGACCTTCTGCCACAAACACTTGCCCTATCTCGTGCTTGAACGACACCAAGGCGGAATACATCAACACCTGGGACGGGATGAGCGTCGGGGGACTGCCACAGTCCACCGTCGTCGACAAGCGCTCCAGTTGGTTTGCTGACGAAGCCAAGGCTCGGCACAACATAGCGCTCCCATTCAACCCCGGTTCAGGTGCGGACATCGCCGGCATTTGGCCATCGCCGGACCACCTCACCCCGTTCGTGCAGGCTTACGCGGATCACGGGGTCGCCTACGTCCAGATCTTCAACACTTACACGGTCTATCTGAGTGGCACCAACGTCGCCGCTACGCCCGCTGCGCCCACTACCGGCAACAGCTCGACCGGGGGGACTATCGACCAGGCTTATGTGTGGGTGCGTGTGAGTGGCACTAAATGGTCAGTTGAGGGAACTGCCGGTGCCGTTATTACTGAGACCAATGACAGCACCTCCAGCTCTGAAGGTCCACTCTCGGGCAGCACCAACAAGGTGACCGTTACTCTGGCTGCCTGCGCAACCCCCGAGGAGCACTTCGGCTGGCACATCTATGCAGCCACATCGGCGACGGCTTCGGAGCCAGCCGATAACCTCTTTACCCGCCAGTTCACTGGACCCCAGGCTTGCGGCACGACTGTCGACCTAACCTCGGTGGTTGACTCCAAGATCGCCCTGCCCGCCTCGGACAACACCAATAAGAAAATGCAGGCATTCATCGGCGACATCGGGGAGACCGCCGACACGGTGCTATGGGAAGACGTGGCCGATATCCTCCTGGCACAGGGTGCCGCGGCCTTCTACCCCTGTGACGAGTGCCACGTTGGGGCTAACGGGTGGAACTACCGCCTGGCGAAAAAGATGAGGGAGTACGCTCCCGGTCTACTGAACCTCGGCATCGGGAACCTCTCGCCGCACGCCCAGATGTACCACCGGGATATATTCGACGTCCCTACCAATGACCCCTATGGGTATCAGCTCGCACTCGGGGCGGACCAGCGCTGGACTGGCACAGCGGAGCGTTCTGCGACGATATATAGCTGCACTGACTGCTGCAACGCCACGGTGAGCCGGACCAACTCCAACGGGCCCGTGTTTATCGACACGTGGACGGACCACTTGGCCAGCCTGAATTATGGCACCCGTCCGGCCTGGACTGTTCTTCACCAGTACAATCGCACCGCTAGCTGGGGGTGTGGTTATCCCTACGCTGAGATGCGCAAGCAGGCTTGGCACGCGATCATTGCCCAACAGAACTGGGGTTCCATTGGTGGCCTGATGACTTGGGGATGGGTCTCCGTGGCCGGCATGGAGCACCACACCAAGGTGCGCGACCACTCCTTGGCTCTGCAGGCCCACTTCCAGCTCGGCGCCGAACTGATGGACATCGAGGACGTACTGCTCGCCGCCCCGCAGGACTCAAACGTGCTCGGAACAGGGACGGTCCTGACCTCGGTAGCGACTGACTACTCCGCGTTCCCCGACGCTAATTGCGCGGGCTACGACGAGCCCTACCGATACGTCACCAAGCAGATGGACGACGGTACACAGTGGATCTTCGCGACAAGCCTGTGTTCTCCCAGCCAGGCGCTGACGTTCACGTTAGCCAACGAACCGGCCGGCGCCGTGGTCACCACTTACCCCACGGGAACGAAGAAGACCCTGGCCGCCAGTGCGTTCAGCGACACCTTCGGTGGGTTCGATGTCCAGGTGTACAGGGTCTCGACGCCCACCGGCAGCCGGATGGTGCCAGGGGGTACACAATGATTCGCGCAATAGTTCTGCTCCTGTTTGCTTCGCTCGCCTGGGGGCAGGTGCAAGTCACATACATCCCGGAGGATGTCACGGTCACCCGCAAGATCGCCGGCCAGAAGGTCGGCATGCAGTTGTGGAACGTGATCCTATCCAACCGGGGCCCGGCGCCGGCCAACTTCTCCGCGTTGGACGTACTTATGGCGATTCCGGATCTGGGGCCGATCTCCACGCCGAGGGCCAAGCGAGTTCTGAAGCAATCCGAGAGTAGGAAGAAAGGCCGGATCTTCGCCGATGTACTCGGTGGTCTCTCTCTGGGTTACACGGTCGGCACGGCGACCGAGCTCATTAAGATGGCCAACAGCAAGGAGATCGCGACGGCCGCAGCCGGCGTTAGCCTGTTTCTTCGCCTGGTGGCACCGGAGGCTAAGAGGCGGGCCGACGACGAGAGGTTCGACCAGTCCTGGCTTCTGGAGGGCGACATCTACCTGCGGTCCATGCAGACGGTCGAG
>JBDGYW010001155.1:0-2462 GCA_039588935.1 Gemmatimonadota bacterium
ACTGGGTGGGACGTTGAGATTGCCGATGCCACGGCGGCTGACCTCGGCCGTGACTCGTCAATTGCGATTGACGTCAATGGCAACCCCCACATTGCCTATCGGAACGACACCGACTCAGAGCTGAACTACACGTGGAAAGAGGATGGCGTCTGGACGGTTGAGGTTGTTGATACGGACCTGAGCTCTGAACCATCGATCGCTCTCAATAGTAGCGATACGCCGTACATCGCCTATTATGAGGTCACTACGTTCACGGGGGTCATGTTTGCCTACCGAACGGGCGCGGGGGCGTGGACTACGGAAGAGGTAAACACTTTCGGCACGGGGCAGTGTTCGCTCGTGATCGACTCGGACGACGTTCCATATTTCACCTATCATGACACTTCCAATGACATTCAGTTTGCCGATCGCGGCACTGCGCCGCCCACCGCCCAGTCTTGGGCTGACACGGAGATTTATACGGGAACAGCCACGTCTCAACGGACGTCTCTTGCCATAGACGGCGATGGGAATTTCTCTTGTGCGTTTACGGCGGGGTCGCCCGAGACGGGCATCCGCATTGCCCGGCTCATTAGTGGAAGCTGGGAAGATTCTGAAGTTGCCGCCGACAACGTGACCGATATGAGCTACAGCATAGAGAGCGATCGCGCCTTGGGTTTTGACTCCAATGGTGACGCGAAGATTGTGGCCCACTGGGGGGGCACGGCCCAGGATGAAGCGTGCCGCGTCGCTGACGAGGGTCTTCGTGGGTACTACTACAAGCTAACGGCAGAGTATGATGATGGGGTTCTTGGTGAGTCCGGGCCAAGTGCGGCAACGAGGGTCCAGCTCAGCAACAAGATTTGCACGGGGCACCCACTCACCCACAATACGATTGCGCTCAAGACGGGCACCCCCACCTATGACATGACCGACGACGTCACTAAAATCCACATCTACAGAACCACCCTGAATGCAGCGTCAGACTCTCGGTACTACAGGGTCGGCTCTGTAGACACTGGCGCCGTGACGCTCGGAACGCCAGACAGCGATTTTACCGACAATGTTGAAGACGCGGACCTAGTGGCAAACGAACTTTTGGACGAGGACGTGTTCATGCCGCCCAAGTATAAGTACGGCGTGTACTGGAAGGACCGGGCCGTCATCGCCTACACGAAGGGCCGTGACACTGACGTGTCGACGGAGCTGGACGTCGGGGACACCCCGGATGCCTCAATCCACAAGAACCGGGTACGCTTCTCCAGGGCGTTCCAGCCCGACAGGTTCCCCCAGAACTTCTTCCAGGACATTCTGCCTGACGGGCATTCGGGATCAATCACGGGGCTCATCGTCCACCCTGCCCTGGACCGCCTCTTCGTGTTCATGGAGAACGACGTCGTCTCTCTGGAGAATCCCCTCGGGGACCCGGCGAGTGCGCTGACGTTCACGGTGCGGAACATTGCTAACGCCCAGGGCACTCCGGCCACGAAGTCGATCGTGTATGCCAACGGGTTCATCTTCTACTGGACGACGACGGGCATTGAGGTGATCGACGGGTATCGCGGTCGGAACATTACCTCGGAGACCATCGCGCCCCTGTGGCGTTGGACCACGGATGACTCTAGCGAGTCGTGGTACGCTGACCGCATTACGATGGGCAATATCGGGCAGGTGGCCGGTGTGTTCGACGAGAAGGAGCAGCGGATTTACTGGTCGTATCCATCGGCGGGTGCCACTGAGAACGACAAGATTCTCTGTCTGGATATGAAGCTATGGCAAGACACTGGGTTAGGTGATGGTATTTTCTCTCTTTGGACTGGGCTCCAGATCTCGACGTGGACGAAGTTCGATGGGGAGGGAGATGAGGGCGAGGTCTTTGGTGGGAGTGCGGACGCCTCGGCGCAGCCGGTGGTCTATCGGCTTCCATATAAATTTGAGGACAACATCCAGGATGGGGGTGGTGGTCCTGGGAAAACAGCGACGGTGATCGACGTGGACTTGCGTCTTGGTCTTACTGACGCTGGCCGTCCTGATCTCTTGAAGTCGTGGCGCTCCATAAATGCGCGTGGTCGTGGTGGCACGGCTGATGTGTTGAGGGTGAAGTATGTGGTGGATGATGGGTCCGCATTGACCCTTGGCACGACATTCGACTTTAGTGGTACGGCGGCGAAACGGATCAACACTGCGGTACCGAGGACGGCGATAGGTACGTCGTTTGGATTGGAGTTCCAGACGGTGGACGCGACTGACCCTGGTCTCGACGGCCCCAATCCAGGCTTTGAGCTTTACAGCGTTGGTGTCGAGTATTCGGAGAAGAAGACGAGAGTGAGGCCGCACTTAGCATGAGTCCTTCTGAGCAACCCGAGCGCACCGTGGAGCGCATTGAGAGTGACCTGGCCGGGACGTTACGTCGTACGCGCTCGGAGGTAGTGGTAGACCTTACTCGTTTCAACGGTAGCAAGCCGTGGCGGGTAGAGCGCCAG
>JBDGYW010001156.1:0-2462 GCA_039588935.1 Gemmatimonadota bacterium
TCCGTGCGGGCAACGAGCGAGCCGGGTTCATAATCCCACACCGGCACTCTGAGCGTGTCGGTGTGCTCGCCCTCAGCGTTGTACCGGCCGAGGCCGTACGCCCAATCCCCGACGTCCGAGTCGTGGACGAGCAGGATCATGGTGTACGTGTTGCCCTCAGTGTCCGTGTACAGCCGCCGGCTGGTGCTGAACGTTCCTCCGGCCGGCAACCGCCATGAAGTGAGGCTTTCGCCGTCGGCGCCGTATACGTTGATGCGGCCGTTTCCCGGATCGCGTACCAGTATACGCCCGTCCGGCAGTAACACGATGGAGCTTGGCCGGAGGTATTCACCCGGCCCACCGCCCTCGCGACCCAGGTCGCCGAGGTAGGTGCCGTCGGGAGCATACCTGCGAACGGCGGGCACCTGTGTGTCCACTATCAGTATGTCGCCGGACTCTGTGACTGCTATGCCGGACACACTGCCCAGGATGTATGCGTCGGGCCCTTCCAGCACGCCGATCCTCACCTGCTCCTCGAGGGTGGCAGTGTCGCCCCACACGCTGCCGGCGACCGTGCGGACGACGACCGTATCGCCCAGCGAATCTACTGTCGACTGCCATCCTGAGGAGGATCCGCTATCTGAACCGGCACATGCAGAGAAAACGGCGACGGTTACTGCTAGGATAATCGTGTAGAGCTGCCTACGTGCCATGGTGGTCTCCAAAGACGCGTGTTGTGCTGAGGTTTCCTCTGGTAGATGCCCGGGCGGAAAGTAGGGTTGCGGTCGCACCCCGCTGGCGGCGGGCTCTATCGCCTCAGTGTCCCCCCGACAAACCCCTCTGCCGTGAGTCCTGCAAGAATGCCTTCGCCTGGTCGTGCTCCCTCACACCAACGCCCCCACATCCACAAATACATCAATCACGTACTTCTCCGGTAGGTTGCCGCGGAGACCCAACGCCTCGTGTAGCACCTTGATGGCCGCACGCCACTCGCGCTCGGTCTTGGGGCCGTCGAGGTCGGGGTCGTTCAGGAAGTAGACGAACACCAAGTAGGCATCGATCCCGTTCAGCTCTCTCAGGAAGTAGAGGTGTGCAAGCCGGTTGACGTACTGGTAGAATCGCTTTGTCCAGTCGCAGCCGGGCCGGGCCTGATAGAATCGCTTTGTCTTATTCAGCGCTTTCTTGATCTTGTTAAGACTATCTGGGGACGCCTGGCTCGGCGGGGAGAGCATCTCGTCTACGTGGGCTTTCGCCTCGACGAGAATCACACCCCTCTCTCCGAACGTGGAGAGTGCATCCCACTGAGGGCCACGTTTGGGCCAGAAGTCGCTGAGTGACTTCAGTGAGGGTTCAACCCCAACCTGTTTCAGGAACGGCTCGTCTCTGTACTCGGCATAGTCGTCTTTCTTCAACGGTGATAGCCAGTCAATGGGCGCGTCGGTCTGAAGACGAAGAGCCGACCGAAGAGGAGCGTTGATCAGCTCCGGCTTTTCGTTCACGAGTAGCTGGATTCACTTCAGGCTGCCCCTGGTGCCTTTGGGTTGTTTGATTCGAGGCATGAGTTCCAAATCCTTCTGAGGTGAGTGGGGAGGTGGTAGCATGGCTCGTGGTTCCATGCTTCGCAAGTCTCGGCGGAGGGTGTGACAATCGGTGTGGAACACATCAAGCTACTGGAGCGTGCGGCGAACAGCCGCGAAGGCCAGGGCAGCGAACTGTCACACCTCCACTCCATAATCGAGGCACCCGAGCCGGAGGTGCATATGATACTCTTTTCACTGTCGGAAGCGACGAGGAAACTTATCGAGCGGCCGTTGGTGTTCGGGGGATTGGAGGAGGACCACCAAAGGGCCTGGGATGATTGAAGGCATCGACCGCGCTTCCCGCGGTACAGCCGAGCAGTGAAGAACCGAAGGGGCAGCAACAGGGGTGCGATCTGCCGGGGACGTTGAGAGAAGAGGTAGCGGAGCCGTTCGAGCCGGAGTAGTCGAGGCAGAGGGGGCAAATGCCGTGTGAGCCGGACGGGGTGGGTAGCCGGTGTGTGACGAATCAAGAAGAGACACCGGGGGAAATCCCAGGCAGTCACGATGCCAAACGCGGTGATACTCGACGATCTCTTTGAAAAAGGTCTGATCAACCTCGAACGAGGCGCTCTGTTCGACCGCAGCCTGCGGCCGAAGCCGACGGACTTCGATTCTTGACAAGGTCGAGGGAATGCTGCTCGGCGTAGCGGTCGGTGACTCACTGGGCGTCACCACGGAGGGCATGCTTCCGTTTGTACGCAAGGCTTAACACAGTGAGGTGCGCGACTGTATCGTGAACTGCCACGTGGCCGAGCCGATCGGCTTCCCGTCCGACGACACGCAGCTGACGTTAAGGCGACACGGCGTACTCAGTGGGGCAGGGCGTCGCCTGACTATGTGGGACCGCTGTGGCGGTTCACCGAGGAGCGTGTGTCGCAGGCCGCTCGGGAGAGATTGTCGGTC